>JAOPZP010000588.1 GCA_025964055.1 Conexibacter sp. | reverse complement strand
CGCCGGGGCCGGCGCGGCGGCCGACCCCGGTCGGCGCGACCCTCGCCTCCAGGGCACCTGCGGGTGCCCCGCGGGCCGCGGCCGCGGCCGTAGCGTCGACGGCATGTCCTACGACCATGCCTTCTCTGCGCCCCAGCCCATCCGCGACGGTCAGGGAGCCAGCGACCCCGGCCCTCGCAACCTCGCTCGGGATCGCCAGAACCCCGATCTCCTCGTGGCGCCTGCGACCGACTCCGGAACCATCCCGAACCTCCGGTTCTCGTTCGCCGACGCCCACAACCGGCTGTCGTCCGGCGGCTGGGCGCGCGAGGTGACGCAGCGCGAGCTGCCGGTGGCCACGGAGCTCGCGGGCGTCAACATGCGGCTCAAGCCCGGCGGCGTGCGCGAGCTGCACTGGCACAAGCAGGCCGAGTGGGCCTACATGTTGGTCGGGACCGCCCGGGTGACGGCCATCGACGAGCAGGGCCGCAACTTCGTCGACGACGTCGGCGTCGGCGACCTGTGGTACTTCCCGCCCGGCATCCCGCACTCGATCCAGGGCCTGGAGGACGGCTGCGAGTTCCTGTTGGTCTTCGACGACGGCAGCTTCTCCGAGAACGCGACCTTCCTCGTCAGCGACTGGCTGCTGCACACGCCGCGCGACGTCCTCGCCAAGAACTTCGGCGTCGACGAGCGCGACCTCGCCGGCCTGCCGCCGCACGAGCTGTGGATCTTCTCGGCCGGGGTGCCGGGCGCGCTGGCCGACGATCGCATCACGGCGCCCGGCGGCCGCACGCAGCAGTTCACCCACCGGCTGACCGCGCAGGACCCGATCGACACGGGCGCGGGCACGGCGCGGATCGCCGACTCCACCAACTTCCCGGCGTCGAAGACGATCGCCGCCGCGCTGGTCGAGATCCAGCCGGGCGCGATGCGCGAGCTGCACTGGCACCCGAACACCGACGAGTGGCAGTACTTCGTCGAGGGGCAGGGGCGGATGACCGTGTTCGCCTCCGGCAGCAAGGCGCGGACCTTCGACTACCGCGCCGGCGACGTCGGCTACGTCCCCTTCGCGATGGGCCACTACGTGGAGAACACGGGCACCGGGCCGCTGCGGTTCCTGGAGATGTTCCGCAGCGACCGGTTCGCCGACGTGTCGCTGAACCAGTGGCTGGCGCTGACGCCGCCGGAGCTCGTGCGGGCGCACCTGCACCTCGACGACCGCATGATGGGCGCGCTGCACCCCGACAAGCGGCCGGTCGTCTGATGCCCTGGGATCGCCGGCACGCCTTCCTGCTCGGGCTGACGGCGGCGGCGGGCGCGCTGGACGCGCTGGCGTTCCTGCACCTGGGCAAGGTGTTCAGCTCCTTCCAGTCCGGCAATGTGCTGTTCGTCGGGCTGGGGATCGGCAACGGCAACGGCGGGCTCGTGGTGCGTGCGGGCGCCGTGCTGGTGGCGTTCTTCCTGGGCGCGGCGGTGGGCGCGCGCCTGATCGGGACGCGGCTGAGCCCGCGCGGCGCCGTCGTCGAGCTGCGGATCACGGCGATCGAGGCCGGGCTGCTGGCGCTCTTCGCGGCGCTGTGGCTGGCGATGGGCTCGCCGGACGACCATCCGGCGGCCCGCGTCGCGCTGCTGGCGGTCGGCGCGACCGCCATGGGCATCCAGGCGTCGCTGTCGCTCGCGCTGAAGGTGCCCAACGTGATGACCGTCGCGCTGACCGCGACGGTGGCGGCGCTCGGACAGCGGGCAGGGATCGGCGGCCCGACGGACCGCGACGACATGCCCAGCACGCCCCTGCTGGTGGCGCTGATGGGCACCTACGTCGCGGTCGCGGTCGCGATCGCCATGCTGCCGACGACGCCGCTGCTGGCGCTGATCCCGCTCGGGCTGCTGGCGACCGGCGTGGGCGTGGACGCGGCGCTGCACCACGGCATCCCGCGGCCGGGCGCGGCGGGGCGCGCCGTCACATGACCAGGACGGCGCGGCGCAGCGCGCCGGCGGCCTGCTCCTCGCGGTCCAGCGCGGCGCGGTAGACGGTGTAGGCCATCGCGCGCTCGCGAGGAGGCGTGCGGGCCCAGTGGTGGAACGCCTCCTTGGCGTCGTGGGCGGCGAGCACCCAGGCGTCGAAGATCTCCTCGATGCGGATGGTCGCCCGGCGCGACGGCGCCGGCCGGGAGTCGCGGAAGTTGATGAGCATGCGCTGGAGGCTCCGCGCCGGGACGCGCAGTCGCAACAGCCGCTGGCGCTCGTCCGAACGCGGGCGCCGATCAGCAGCGGCTGAACGCGATGGGCGATCGGGTGGACGCGGTGGCCTGTTGGTCGGGGCGGGCGGCGCGCCTAGCGTCGGCGGGGTGATGCCCACCGTCGGTCGCTACGAGATGCTGCGGGAGATCGGCCGTGGCGGGATGGCCACGGTCTACCTGGCCCGCCAGCCCGAGCTGGACCGGCTCGCGGCGCTGAAGGAGCTCGGCGTGCTGCGGGCCGCCGATCCGTCGCTGTCGACCCGCTTCCTGCACGAGGCGCGGATGGCCGGCTCGCTCAGCCACCCCAACATCGTCACGGTCTACGACTACTTCGAGCACGACGGCACGCCGTACATCGCCATGGAGTACGTCGAGGGCGGGTCGCTGCGGCCGCGCGTCGGCGCCGGGCTGTCGATGGCGCAGATCGGCGGCGTGCTGGAGGGGCTGCTCGCCGGGCTCGGGCCGGCCGGCAAGCGCGGGATCGTCCATCGCGACCTCAAGCCCGAGAACGTGCTGGTCACCGGCGACGGGACGATCAAGATCACCGACTTCGGGATCGGGAAGGCGAGCGATCGCGTGCTCACCTCGGCCGCGCTGACGACGGCCGGGACGACGATGGGCACGCCGGCCTACATGGCGCCCGAGCAGGCGCTCGGGTCGGCCGTGACGCCGCAGACCGACCTGTACGCCGTCGGCGTGATCGCGTACGAGCTCCTGGTCGGCCGCACGCCGTTCGGCGACACCGAGACGCCCATGGGCCTGCTGCTGCGCCAGGTCAACGACCCGCCGCCGCCGGTGGCGAGCCTGCGGCCGGACGTCGACCCGCGCGTGGCGGCCTGGGTCTCGCGGCTGCTGGCCAAGGACCTCGGCGACCGGACGCCGAGCGCCGAGGCGGCGTGGGATGAGCTCGACGACGTGCTGCAGGACCTCCTCGGGGCCCGCTGGCGGCGGGCCGCGGCGCTGCCCGTCGCCGCGGCG
>JAOPZP010000087.1 GCA_025964055.1 Conexibacter sp. | reverse complement strand
CGATGAGCAGGTTCTTCGCGACGAGGAACAACCAAGCGACCGGCGCCGGCGGCAAGGGCTTCGTACGGTCCAGCGTCACCTCCAGAGCGGTGGCGAACGCTTCGGCCATGAGGTCCACGCCCGCCTCGGGATCTCCAACGCGACGGACCAGGAAGCCGAGCAGCGCCTCACGGTGGCGGGCGTAGAAGATGCCGAAGGCATCGACGTCGCCGCTGCGGCAGGCGTCGAGCAACCGATGATCCGTGGATGCACTGAGCGAACTCATCTGTCCCTTTAACGAACCGGCGGCGGCGATTGTGACCTCAGCGAGGACGCGGCGGTCGTCGCCTACCAGAACTGTCTGATGTAGGCGTACGTGTAGCCGCCTGCAGGCGCGAAGCCGACGCCCTGTCTCAGCACGCAGCCGCAGTACGGATGCCCCTTGTTCGAGTCCCCGGGGCTGGCGCAGACCGAGTCGCCCGCGTAGCCGCCGCCGCTCGTGTTCCACGCGTTTGCGCATGCGATGTCGCCAGACGACCATGTGGTCCACACGCTCGTGAGCGAGTGGTTCGGACCGAAAGTGGCTATGTCGCTCTGACCGCCGTTGACGAACACGTCCGACCCGGCGAGGGCGGTGGCGGGAAGGGCCAGTAGCCCGAGCACCACCGCGGAGGCCGCCGCCGTGGAACGGCAGCGACGTCGAAGATCCCGCATTCTCTACTCCCTGTCCTAGCTGTTGACTGGACGTCAGCGCAGTCTCCTATTGATAACTGAGGAGCACTCCGCTACAGAAGGGATCTTCCCTCCACCGCGCACGACGGCCAAGGGATCAACCAGTGCCAGAACGACTGGACCAGTGGCGTGGTCAACCGCCGATCGACCCGGGGTCCGACGGTACGTCGACCGCGTGCTCCTTCAGCGCGTCCAGCGGCACGATGTCCAGCACGCGCTCGTGGGTGGAGGCCAGGATGACGTAGGCGGCGCAGCCGTCGTGGTGGGCCTGGAGCCAGTTGGCGGCGGTCACGCACCAGCGGTCGCCGGGGACGAGGCCGGGGAAGTTGTAGGCCCCCATCGGCGTGCTCAGGTCGTTACCGATCCCCCGCTGGTGATCGAGGAACTCTGCCGTCACCACCGCGCAGATCGTGTGGCTGCCCCGGTCCTCGGGCCCGGTCGTGCACGAGCCGTCGCGGTAGAACCCGGTGACGGGGTCGATGCCGCACGGCTCCAGCGGCTGGCCCAGGACGTTGCGATCGCTCACCCCGGGGAGTATCGCGGGGTACGATCGAGCGCGTGCCCGATCGCTTGCACTTCACCGAGTCCGACGAGGCCAACGCGCTGATCGCCGCCGATCCGCTGGCGCTGCTGGTGGGGTTCGTCCTCGATCAGCAGGTGACCGTGCAGAAGGCGTTCGCCGGTCCACTGGCGATCCGGGAGCGCCTCGGCGCCTTCGACGCCGCGACCCTGGCCTCTGCCGACCTCGAGCCCGTGTTCCGCCAGAAGCCCGCGATCCATCGCTATCCCGGCGCGATGGCCAAGCGCGTCCACGACCTCGCCGCCTATGTCCTCGACCGCTACGACGGCGACGCCGCCCGCGTCTGGACCGACGCCGCCGACGCCGCGCAGCTGCACGCCAACCTCGTCGCGCTGCCCGGCTTCGGCGAGATGAAGGTCAAGTCGATCAGCGCGGTGCTGGCCAAGCGGTTCGACGTCGCGGCCGCGCAGGAGCTCGTGCCGTGGCACCCGACGCTCGGCGACGTCGACTCGCCGCAGGCGCTGACCGACTATCAGGCGGCCAAGCGCGTGCACAAGGCCGAGTGGTCCAAGGCCCGCTCGCGCGCCTGAGCGCCGCTAGGCCCGGACCTCGCCCAGCCCCAGGTCGCGCCCGATGATCTCCTTCATGATCTCGTTGGAGCCGGCCCAGATCTTGGTGACGCGCGCGTCCATCCACGCGTGGGCGACCTCGTACTCCTCCATGTAGCCGTAGCCGCCGTGGAGCTGGACGCAGGCGTCGATCACCTGGTTCTGCACCTCGGCGCTCCACCACTTCGCCTTCGCCGCGTCGACCGCTGAGAGGTCGTGCGTGACGTGCGCCTCGACGCAGCGGTCCACGAAGGCCTGGGTGACGTCGACGCGCGTCTGCAGGTCGGCCATCAGGAAGCGACTGTTCTGGAAGGTGCCGACCGGCCGCCCGAAGGCCTTGCGCGACTTGATGTACTCCAACGTGACGTCGAGGATGTGCGCCGCGTTGGCGAGGTTGGAGATCGACGACCCCAGCCGCTCCTGCGCGAGGTGCTCCATCATGTGGTGGAAGCCCCGGTCGACCTCGCCGATCAGCGCGTCGTCGGTGACCCGCACGTTCTCGAAGAAGAGCTCGGCGGTGTCGGCCTCGTGCTGGCCGATCTTGTGGAGCTTGCGCCCGCGCTGGAAGCCCTCCATCCCCTCCTCGATCGCGAAGAGCGAGATGCCGCGGCCCTTCGGGTCGGTGGCGGTGCGCGCGGCGACGATCACCAAGCCGGCGTGCGCGCCGTTGGTGATGAAGGTCTTGGAGCCGTTGATGACCCACTCATCCCCTTCGCGCTTGGCCGACGTCTTCAGACCCTGGAGGTCAGAGCCGGCCTCGGGCTCGGTCATGCCGATCGCGGTGATCATCTCGCCGGAGCAGAACTTCGGCAGCCAGCGCTGCTTCTGCTCCTCGGTGGTCAGGCGCGTGAGGTA
>JAOPZP010000577.1 GCA_025964055.1 Conexibacter sp. | reverse complement strand
GCCGCCCGTGCCGCCGCTGCTGCCGCCGGCGGCGCCGAGCTGGGCGCGCTTGATCTGGTCGCGGCAGTCGGAGTACTCGTCGACGTCGGCCGGGAGGTTGGCCAGCGCGTCGGCGTAGTCCTTGGTGGAGTAGTGGCCGTTGATCACGCCGTCGTAGGTGCAGTCCTTGATGACGGCCGTGCCGCTGGCGCGGGCCAGCCCCGGCAGGGCGAGCACGAGGACGAAGGCGAGGGCAGTGAGGAGGCGGAGGCGCATGGCGCGACGCGGGCCTCCGGGGTGGTCGTCGTGAAGCTGGAGTCCCTGCTGGCAAGACACGTTAGCGATCCCCTTCGTGGCCCGCGCCGACGCTCACCAGTGCCTCGGAGAACCCGGCGGCCCACGCGGCGAACGTGTGGGCGGCGGCGTCCTGCGCTGCGGCCGCGCCGAGGCGGGCGCGCAGCGTGGGATCGTCGCGCAGGGTGCGCAGTGCGCCGGCGAGCGCGGCGGCGTCCCCTGCGGGGACGACGAGGCCGTTGCGCTCGTGGCGGACGAGGCCGCCGGCGGCGGCGCCGACGGCGGTGGTGGCGATGACGGGCAGTCGTTGGTGCATGGCTTCGTTGGCGACCAGGCCCCAGGGCTCTCGGAAGTCCCGGGTGGCGATGGCCGACATGACCAGGACGTCTGCGCCGGCGTAGAAGTTGCGCAACGCTGCGGGATCGAGGGTGCCGGCGCGGTGCACGCCCGGGAGGGGACCGACTGCCTCCTCGCCTTCCCCGACGAGCTCGAGCACCTCGCCGGATTGTCCGAACCCGGACATCTTCCAGGCCCCCAGCAGCTCAGGCAGGCCCTTGTAGCGCGCGGGGCGCCCGACGCTCAGCGCGACGAAGCGCGCGCCGGGCGGGCGGTGCGGCGCGGTGGCGGGCGCGCTCCAGAACGCGACGTCGACCGCCTGGGGCGCGACGTGGACGTTGCGGGCGCCGCGGGCCGCGACGAACGCGCTGACGTGCGAGCCGTAGGTGACGATCGCGTCGGCGTCGCGGTAGATCGCCCGCAGCAGCGGCGCGCCGGCCAGCAGGTGGGCCGGCGTGCGCGGGTGCGACCACAGCGCCGACCACAGCAGGAACGGCACGCGACCACGGCGGGCGCCGCGCCAGGCGGCGGGCAGCGCCGTACGGCCGGCGGTTCCGGCGATGACCGCGCGGTAGCGCCCCGACGCGGCCAAGGCGTAGGCCTGGCGCTGGGTGATCGCGCGGTGCGGGACGCCGGGGTCCTCGACGGCGCCGGTGGCGTGATGCGAGCGGCCGCCGAACAGCGCGAGCTCGATCGACTCCCGCGCGTGCAGCGCCTGGAAGGCGCCGGCGCGGTCGGGTGGGACATGGTTGGTGACGACCAGGACGGGGCGCGCGTCGCGGCTCATCCCTCGAGCGCCTCGCCATAGGCCGCGACGGTCGCCGCGCCGCAGGCGGGCCACGTGAAGTGCTGGCTGACGGTCGCCTGCGCGGCGGAGCCGATGCGCGCGCCCCAGTCGCCGTCCAGCAGCGTGTCGATCTCGGCGGCGAGCGCCTCGACGTCGCCGGGCGGCACGAGCCGCATGCCGTGCCCGAGGCGCGCGATGTCCTCGGGGCCCGGCTCCCCGCGCGAGCCGATCGCCGGCAGACCGGCCGCCATCGCCTCGACGTAGGCGACGCCGAAGGCCTCGTCGACCGACGGCATGACGAACACCGACGCGTCGCGGCCGCGGCGCATCGCCTCCTCGTGCGGCAGCGAGCCGGTGAACTCGACGCGGTCGGCCACGCCGAGCTGCTCGGCCAGCCGCACGAGCGCGTCGCGCTCGGGGCCGTCGCCGATGAGCCGGTAGCGCAGGTCGGGCCGGCGCTCGCGCAGGAGCCACATCGCGCGCAGCACGTCGGCCTGGCGCTTGCGGGCGATGAGCTGGCCGACCGTCGAGAGCGTCGGCTGCGCCGGCGGCCGGCGCTCCATCGGCGTGAGGTCGGTGCCCAGGTGCACGACGCGCGTGGCGGGCGCGCCGAGGTCCTGGACGGCGTGCTCGATCCCCAGCGAGTTGGCGAGCACGAGCCGCGCGGAGCGGAACGCGTGCTCGACGCGGTCGTGGCCCGCGCGCCCGAGGCGCGCGGTGTGGAAGACGTCGCCGCCGTGCTCGGAGATGACCAGCGGGACGCGGGGGCGCGTCCGCAGGACGGCGTCGGCGGCGGGCAGCGCGTAGTGGGCGTGGATCAGGTCATAGGGGAACGAAGCGCGCAGGCGCCGCAGCGCCACCGCGAGCGCCGGCGCCGCGAACGCGCCCCAGTACGGGTAGCTGCGCCCGCGCGGCGGCGAGACGAACTTGACGTAGCGGACGTCGAGCCCGTCGAGGGTCGCGCGCCCGGGCTGGGCGATCGCGTCGCGCCAGGCCTGTGGCTCGCGGACCCGCGAGGCCGGGGCGATCGGCCGGTGCAGGACGACGACGCGCACGTCGGCGCCGGCGTCGCGCGCGGCCATCGCCTGGCGGTGGGCCCAGACGCCGAGGGTCGGGTCGGCGACGCGCGGATAGAACTCCGCGACCACGACGACTCTCACTGATCACCGATCCTGCGCGCCCGCAGCGTGCGGACCTCGTCGCGCGTGACGTACGGGCGGCCGTCGAGGAAGCGGCGCGCCTCGGCGGCGGCCGTCTCGCGCGGGTAGCCGTCGGCGGCGGGGCGGATCGTGTGGCCGATCGGCGTCGCGTCGACGACCCCGATCGGCCAGCCCTGCCGGCGGGCGACCGCGCTCCAGTGGGCGTCGAGGCCCCAGCCCATCCGCAGGCTCTTGGGGAACGGCAGCAGCTCTGCGGCGGCCACGCGGTCGAACGCGGTGATCGGGCCGATCTCGACGAACGTCGTCTCGCGCCAGTCGGCGCCGCGCCGGCGTCGCGTCACGTCCCAGGCGGCGTGCGAGTGGCGGCGGTGCGCCGGCTGGGCGAGCCGCAGGCCGCCGGCCTCGGCGCAGGCCAGGAACGTGTCGAGGAAGTCGCGCGGGAGCGCCACGTCGTCGTCCATCACGATCGTCCAGTCGAAGGACGGCAGGTCGTGGCGGCCGAGCAGGACGTCGAGGTTCTCGAACTTGCCGAGCGTGCCCGCGGGAACGAGGTCGACGGTCACGTCGTGGCGGGAGCGCGCCAGCTCGGCGCGGGCCTGCGGGATCAGGTTGGGCACGTCGGTGCGCGCGATGCCGACCACCAGGACGCGGCGCCGCGGGAGCGCGCGGGCGGCGCG
>JAOPZP010000499.1 GCA_025964055.1 Conexibacter sp. | reverse complement strand
CATCGGCTTCGGCCTGCTGGCCGTGGTGCTGCTGGTCGCCAGCGTGGGCGTCTCGGCCGCCGGGTCGAGCATCTCGCTGCGCAAGTTCCTGCGGGTCTAGGGCGAAGCCTCGCCCAGAGGGCTCGTTTCGCTGCGGGTACTCGCCCAGGGGGCTCGTACCCGCGGCCTTGTAAAAACCCGGGCCGGCGCGCGGGGTGGGTGGCGGGCCATAGGCTGCGCCGCATGGTCGAGGAGCTCGAGGATCGGTTCGTCGTGGTCGACGGGGTGCGCCTGCACTACGTCGAGGCCGGCGACGGACCGCTGGTCGTGCTGCTGCACGGCTTCCCCGACTTCTGGTGGACGTGGCGCCACGTCATCCCCGTGCTCGTGGCGGCCGGCTTCCGCGTTGTGGCCGTCGACCAGCGCGGCTACGCGCTGTCGGACCGGCCCAGGCACTGGCGTGACTACCGCGTCGAGCGCCTCGCCGCCGACGTCGACGGGCTGATCACGGCGCTCGGCGAGCAGCGCGCGCACGTCGTCGGCCACGACTGGGGCGCCGCTGTGGCGTGGATCCTCGCCTCGCTGCAGCCCGAGCGCGTCGAGCGCCTGGCGATCCTCAACGTGCCGCACCCCGAGCGCATGGAGCGTGCGCTGCGCACGTCGATCCGGCAGCTGCGGCGCAGCTGGTACATGCTCTTCTTCCAGCTCCCGGGCCTGCCCGAGCGCTTCCTGCGCGCGGGCGGTCGCAAGACCCTGGAGAGCGTCTTCGGCGACGCCCGCCCGGGCGCGTTCACCGACGCCGACCTCGACCGCTACGAGCAGGCGCTCATGGGGCCCGGCGGGCTGAAGGGCCCGATCGACTGGTACCGCGCCGCGCTGCGCCGCAACCCCGGCGCGCTGAGCCGCCTCCACCGGCCGATCCCGGCGCCGACGCTCGTCATCTGGGGCCGCCAGGATCGCCACCTCGGCGCCGAGTGGGCGACGCCCACGCCCGCGCTCGTGCCCGACGCGCGCGTCGCCTGGCTGCCCGACGCCAGCCACTGGGTCCACCACGACGAGCCCGAGGCGGTCAACCGCCTGCTGGTGGACTTCCTGACGGCGGCGTGAAGGTCGACCCCAGTCTCCTAGCCTGTGCGGCGACCATGATCCGCCGCGTCCTCGCCTCGCTCGTCCTCGTCCTCGTCGTGCTCTGCGCGGGCATCGCCCTCGGCGGCCATCCCGACCGGCTGCCCGCGTTCCTCCGCAACCCGCTCGTCGGCGACAAGGACACGCGCGTCATCGGCGAGGCGCTGGACCAGATCCAGGCCACGTACTACCGGCCGATCCCCAAGAAGGACCTGGCCAACGACTCGATCCAGGGCATGGTCAGCGCGCTGAAGGATCGCTTCTCCAACTACTTCAGCCCGCAGGAGTACGCGAGGTTCAAGGAGCAGCAGAACGCGCAGTTCGCCGGGATCGGCGTCCAGGTCGCCAAGGCCCCCGACGGGCTGAGAGTCGTCGAGGTGTATGACGACTCGCCCGCCAGCCGCGCAAAGGTCCACCCCGGCGACGTCCTCACCGAGGTCGACGGCACGCCGCTCAAGGGCCGCACCAGCGACCAGTCGGTCGCGCTGATCCAGGGCAAGATCGGCAGTGACGTCAAGCTCGCCGTCCGCCACGGCGGCCAGACCCGCCGGGTCACGCTGACGCGCGCGACGATCTCCGTCCCGGTGGTCGCCTCCAAGGACAAGACCGTCGCCGGCAAGAAGCTCGGCGTGGTCAAGCTCGCGCAGTTCTCCTCCGGCGCGCACGCCGAGGTGGCCGCGGCAGTCCGCAAGGAGCTGAAGGCCGGCGCCAAGGGCATCGTGTTCGACCTGCGCGGCAACCCGGGCGGGCTGGTCACCGAGGCGCAGCTCGTCGCCTCGGTCTTCCTGCCCGACGGCAAGATCGTCACGACCCGGGGCCGCTCGGTCCCGTCGCGGACGCTCAGCGCCACCGGCGACCCGGTGGCGCCCAAGACGCCGCTGGTCGTGCTGGTCGACCGCAACAGCGCCTCGGCGGCCGAGATCGTCTCCGGTGCCCTGCAGGACCGCAAGCGCGCGCTGCTGGTCGGCACGAGAACGTTCGGCAAGGGCGTCTTCCAGGAGGTCATCGACCTCTCCAACGGCGGCGCGCTGGACATCACCGCCGGCCAGTACTTCCTGCCCTCGGGCCGCAACCTGGGCGGCAAGGGCACGTCGACGGGCAGCGGCCTGACCCCGAACGTCGCCGCGGCCGACGACCCGAAGACGCTCAAGGTCGACGAGGCGCTGGACAGGGCGCTCGCCGTCCTAGCGCAACGGTCGTGAACCAGGCCATGAACGGCGGCGACCTCACCGTCGGGGTGCTGGCCAAGCGCGGCCGGTTCCTCGTCGCCGAGCCGTTCTTCGATCCGCGCAAGGGCAAGCGCACGGTGGTCGACGCGGGGCGCGACGGGCGGCCCGGCCAGCTCGTGCTGGTTCGCCCCGGCGGGCGCGGCAAGGCGCGCGCGAAGGTCGTCAAGGTCATCGGGCGCCCGGACGTGGCGCGCGACGTCGTCGAGGCGCTGATGTACGACCGCGGCCTGCGGCGCCGCTTTCCGCCCGGCGTCGAGCGCGCGGCCAAGGAGGCCGTCGAGCGCGTGGAGGAGGCCGACGTCGAGGTCGTGCGCCGCGACCTGCGCGACCTGCCGACGTTCACGATCGACCCGGTCACCGCCCGGGACTTCGACGACGCGATCAGCGCGGAGGCCCTCGGCGAGGATCGCTGGCGCGTGTGGGTCCACATCGCCGACGTGTCGGCCTACGTCAAGCCCGGCTCGCCGGTCGACCGCGAGGCGTACCGGCGCGGGACGTCGGTCTACGTGCCGGGCGCCGTCGAGCCGATGCTCCCCGAGGTGCTGTCCAACGGCGCGTGCTCGCTCGTCCCCGGGCAGGAGCGCCTCGCGGTCACCGCGGAGCTGGAGATCACCGGCGACGCCGTGACGCGCAGCGCCTTCTACCGCTCGCGGATCCGCTCCGACGAGCGCCTGGACTACGACCAGGTCGACCGCATCTTCGCCGGCGAGGAGCCGGCGCGGGCGCCGTGGGCCGAGCCGCTGGCCGCGGCCCGCGCGGCGTCCGGGGC
>JAOPZP010000470.1 GCA_025964055.1 Conexibacter sp. | reverse complement strand
TCGCCGATCCGCTCGGCCGGCGCGCCCCGGTAGAAGCCGCCGGCGCCGTCGCGGGCCAGCAGCCGCAGCAGTCCCCCGAGCTCGGGGTTGACGAACATCTCGCCGGCGCGCGGCGAGCGGCCGCCCGGGAGGAACACGTCGCGGGCGGCCTGGTCGCCGCTGATGCGGCCGGCGTGCATGGCCCACTCGTCCGCGATCACCGGCGTGACGGCGAAGCCCTGCTCCGCGTGGCGGATCGCGGGCTGCAGCACCTGCTCGAACCCGAGCGCGCCCGCGCGGTCCAGCAGCTGCGCCCACCCGTCCACGGCACCGGGCACGGTGACCGTCCACGGTCCCGTCACCGGCATCTCGGCGTGTCCGGCGCCACGGACGGCGTCGACCGTCGCCGCCGCGGCCGAGGGGCCGGCCGCGTCGAGCCCCAGCGGGCCGTCGGCGCCGGCGCCCCAGAAGAGCGCGAACACGTCGCCGCCGATCCCGGTCGCGCGCGGCTCGACGACGCAGAGCGTCGCGGCCGCGGCGACCGCGGCGTCGGCGGCCGTGCCGCCGACGCCCAGGATCTCGATCGCGGCGGCCGTCGCCAGCGGCTGGCTGGTGACCGCCATCCCGCGGGATGACGGCCCCGTCAGCGCGCGGTGCTCCGCGCGCCCCTGCTCGGTGGGCGTCCCGCTCACGCCCCGCCCGATGTCCCGGTCTCGGCGGCCCCGGCGTCGATCAGGTCATAGGCCATGACCGAGTCGTCCTGCTGCTTGGTCCACTCGCCGACGCTGCGGTAGAAGCGCTCGTTGGCGACGTACGTCTCCGGCGTGAGCGCGGGCGTCCCCGACTTGGGGTACATGTTGCGGCCGACGTAGATGTCGTACACGGCGGGCAGCAGCGACGCGTCCACGTCGGGCACCGCCTTCTTGGCGCGGGCGATCCAGGCCGCCTTGTCGGCGTAGGTCCGGTTGTAGCCCTTCTGCAGGTCCTTGACGAACGCCGTCAGCTGCGCCTTGTCGGACGCGTACTTCTTGTCCGTGGTGATCCAGGCCGTGCCGACCGCCTTGCTGGCGTCGCCCGACAGATCCGCCCAGGTGGCGATCTGGTGATAGCCGCCCTGCTTCTCGAGCTGCGCGAGGTTGATGGACTCCAGCGGGCTGGCGTCCAGGCGCTTGGCGACCATCGCCTGCGCACGGCGCGAGGACTCCGCCAAGGCGAGGAACTTGACCTTGCCGTAGATGGCGGGGGCCTTCTCCTTGACGATGTTCTTGACGAACAGCTCGGTCTGCGAGCCCCGCTCCTGGAAGCCGACGTTCTTGCCGGCGAGGTCGGCGAGCGACCCGACCTCCGGACGCGCGACGAAGACGTACTCCGGCGTGGTCTGCGCGACGTAGATGATCTTGATCGGCAGGCCCTTGGACCGCGCGGCGACCGCCTGGTTGACGTCGACGTTGCCGACGTCGATGCTGCCGCGCTGCAGGCCCGCGATCACCGCGCTGTCTGCGTTGAGCGTCTGGACCTTGGCGCCCGCCGCGTCCAGCCCGAGCTGGTCGGCGACGTCGTTGGGGTCCAGCGCCGAGGCATACGCGACGCGCATCCCGCTCGTGGTCGGCGTGCTCGAGCCCGACGACGCGGTCGCGCCTCCCGACCCGCCGTTGGAGCCGCCGCAGGCCGTCAGGCCGGCGGCCATCGCTGCCGTCGTGGCGACGGCCATCATTGGAATCTTCACGTGTCCCTCTCCGGTTAATCGGTTTGTCTGTAGCTCTCGTGCCACGAGCGCATCCAGAGGCGCTCGACAAGCTGGACCACACCCGAGAAGGAGATGCCGATGATCGTCACGATGATCACGTAGAACATCACCTGGTCGGTGCGGAAGCCGTTGGCCGACAGTTGGATGGCTCCGCCGATGCCGGTGGCTGCGAACAACAGCTCGGCGACGACCATGCCCTTCACCGCGCGAGCCGCGCCGATGCGCAGTCCGGCGAAGATGAAGGGAAGAGCCCCTGGGACAGTGACCTTCACGAACAGCTGGCGGCGCGAGGCCCCGAAGGACCGGACGACATCGCTGAGCGATCCGTCGGCGTTGCGCACGCCCGTGTAGGTCGTGACGATGATCTCGAAGATCGCGAACAGCACGACGGCCACGACCCGGGGCGTCATGCCCAGGCCGAACCACACGATCAGCAGCGGGACCATCGCTGCTTCCGGGATGACGTACCCGGCCGAGACGATCGGGTTGAGGATGGTGGCCGCGGTGCGGCTGGTGCCCATGAGGACGCCGAGCAGCACCCCGAGCACGGCGGCGATGACGAACCCCAGCAGGATCCCCGTCGCGGTCGAGCCCAGCAGCGACCAGAAGGCCGCGGTGGGGACCTCGTCGACGGCGGTGGAGATCACCGAGGACGGAGGGGCCAGGAAGAAGTCGCCCTGGTGGCGTCCGACCGCCTCCCAGACCGCGAGCACCACGAGCAGGACGATGAGTTGGATGAGGCGCTGACGCGACAGCAACCGGCGCCGCAGCAGCTCGCGACGGCCGATCTGCTCGCGCCGCACGGAGGCGCTCATGCCGGCGTCCCGTCCGCGTCGCCCAGCAGGTCCTCGAGCCGGCTCATGAGCTCCAGCGTGCGCTCGTCGGAGAGCAGCATGCGGCGCGAGCGCGGCCGCGGCAGCTCGATGTCGACCTCCGCGCGCACCACCCCGCGACCCATCACCAGGACGCGGTCCGACAGCAGGATCGCCTCGTCGATGGCGTGGGTGATGAACACGACCGTCGTCTTCATGTGCTCCCAGATGCGCAGCAGCTCGTCCTGCATGCGCTGGCGGCTGATCGCGTCGAGGTTGCCGAACGGCTCATCCATGAGCAGCACCTGCGGCCGGACGGCCAGCGCCCGCGCCAACCCGACGCGCTGCTGCATGCCGCCGGAGAGCTCGCGCGGGTAGTGGCCGCTGAAGCCCGACAGCCCGACGAGCTCGACGTACTCGGCGGCCCGAGCGGCGCGGTCGCGCTTGCCGATGCCGGCGACCTCCAGCGGGAGGGCCACGTTGTCGAGCACCGTGCGCCAGGGCAGCAGGCCCGGTGACTGGAAGACCGTCGCGGTCTCCCGCCCCGGCCCGGTCACCTCGTTCGGGCCGATGCGCAGCGCGCCGCCCGTCGGCCGCTGGAGGCCGGCGGCGATGCGCACGATCGTGCTCTTGCCGCAGCCGGACGGCCCGATGACCGAGACGAACTCCTGCGCCCGGACGCGGAAGCTGACGTCCTGCAGCGCCTGGGTCAGGACGCGCTCTCGTCCGACCGTCCGCTCGAAGCACATCGAGAGATCGTGCGCCGAGAGGTCGAGGGAACCGGTCTGTCGCCGCTCGAGTGTGGGACTCATGGGATCCAATTCGCTTCGGATCGTATCCACATGATGTGCGGCGCGTCAACCTCTGCCGGATCAGACGCCCGGCGCCGCGGGAAGCACGCCGTCGGTCGACGGCGTCGTGGTGCTGTTCTACGGGCCCGGGCGGCGACCGATGGCCCGGGCGGTCAGCCGGCTCACGGCGCGTCGGACCCGGCGTCGCGCGCCGCCCCGCCGTTCTGCCGGGGCGCGCCGGGTGCGAGGTCGCGTGCGAGCCCGCCGACCTCGTCCACCGCCGAGCCCACGCCGCCGCCGATGTCGCCGACCGCCTTCCCGGCGCCGGAGCCGACCTCCTCGAGCGTGGCGCCGAGGTGCTCGGCCAGGCGCGCGAGGAGCTGCGGGTTGCGGTCGACGGTGTTCATCACGCGGTCGAGGATCAGCGTGAGGTTCTCCAGGCGGACCTTGAGCAGCGCCTGCGCGTCGACCCCCTTGATCGTCAGCCCGACGCCGCGCAGCTCGGCGTCGACGCCGACGTCGAGCCGGAGCAGGTCCATCACGCGCGCCTCGAGCGCGACGCGCGCCTTGAGCTCGTCGAGCTTGAGCTCGATCTCGTCGACGTGGAGGTGCCCGACGTCGAGCAGGACGTCGGGCTCGTCGCGCGCCGGCGCCGGCCGCTGCTCGCGCAGCCGGCGCGCCGCCTGCCGCCCGCGC
>JAOPZP010000609.1 GCA_025964055.1 Conexibacter sp. | reverse complement strand
AGTCGTAGTCCCACAGGTCGTGCGGGGTGTACTGGAAGTGCGCGCGGATCTCGCCGGTGTCGGGGTCAACGGCGACGCCGGAATCGGTGTAGAGGTTGTCGCCCTCACGGACGCCTCCGTCGAAGTCGGGACACGGGTTGCCGGTCCCGAAGTACAGGAGGTTCAGCTCCGGGTCGAAGGTGCTCGTGACCCAGCAGTTGCCGCCGCCCCGCGCCCAGGCCTCGCCGTCGGCGGGCCAGGTCTCGGAGCCGGGCTCCCCGGGCTTGGGCACCATGTAGGTCCGCCAGACGCGCTCTCCGGTCTCGCGCTTGAACGCGTCGATGTGGCCGCGGACACCGAACTCCCCGCCGGAGCTCCCGACGATGACCATGTCCTTCACGACCAGGGGAGCGACCGTGGCGCTCTCGCCGGCCCGCACGTCGCCGTAGGTCTGGTCCCAGACCTTCTTGCCCGTCTCGGCGTCGAGGGCGATGACGTGGGCGTTCAGCGTGACGGCGAGGACGAGGCCGTCGGCCACGGCGACCCCGCGGTTCACGTTGCCACAGCAGAGCGACACGTCGTACGGGATCGCATGCTTGTAGCGCCAGAGCTCCGAGCCCGTCCGGGCGTCGATGGCCCAGATCCAGCCGTCCCAGCCCGAGACGAACATGACCCCGTCCATGACGAGCGGGGAGGCCTCGAACGAATACGTCGACTTGCCGGCGTGCAGGCCCACCGAGCCGCACTGGAACACCCAGGCGGGAGTCAGCCGTTTGACGTTCTCCGTGTTGATCTGGTCCAGCGGGCTGTAGCGCTGCCCGTCGTACGCGCCGTAGTACGTGAGCCAGTTCTGCGGCTCCGAGCGCGCATCGAGGATGCGCTCGTAGGTGACGCCCTGGGCCACCGGCGGCGCCTTGCCGGGCGTCGGGCTCAGCGTCACTGCATCGACGGCGTGCCCTGCGTCTACGTACTCAGTAGTCATGCAACTGCTCCTTTGCCGCTAGACGTTGAGCTGGGCGGTCGAGCTACGGGCGCGGCTGCGGCGGGCGGTCGAGGCGAGCCTCCTCCGGAGCCTCCCCTTGCACGACGATCGCCGCGGTCAGGCCGCGGCCCTCGTCGTTGCCGCTTCGGGAGCCGTACCAGTAGTAGCCCGGGCCGTCGAGGTGAAGGGTGGCCGTCCCCTTCGAGTGGTTCACCAACCAGATGAACTGCGAATCGCCGTTGCTCGGCAGCACCGCGCAGTGGGTGTTCTTGTCGTCGTTGATGAGCGTGAGCTCGAGCTCACCCCCGTGCGGGAGGACGAGGATCCCGGGCTCGTACACGAGCTCGTCCTCCGGGATCCGGATGGTGGCGGTCATCTTGCCGTCCGGTGCCTCTTCGGCCTGTCCGACGGTTCCGCGCCCGAGGATTCGACCGAGGGTGGCACCATTCTGATGGTCCAGACCCTGCACATCGACGCCGCTGCTCTGGGCAGTCTGGCTCACAAGATCCTCCCCTTGCGTCCGTTTTCACCAACGCTACTCCGGGCGTCGTTGCCGGACAACCTGTCACGGGCAGACGCAGACGCGATGTCGTCCATCTGACACGCCGGACCCTCCGCCGAGTCACGGTCGGCTCCCAGCATGCCGCCGACCGCCTCCAGCAACGCGCGCGCCTTGAGCAACATCTCGTCCAGCTCGGCGTCCGGCTCGGAACCGGCGACGATGGCACCCCCGGCGCCGATCGTGACGCCGTCGCGCGAGGCCACCAGCGTGCGGATCACGACGCTCAGATCTGCGGTGCCGTTGACGGCCAGGAAGCCCAGCGCGCCCGAGTACACGCCGCGCGGACGCCCTTCGAGACGGTCGATGATCTCGAGCGTGCGCAGCTTCGGCGCTCCGGTCATCGAACCGGGCGGGAACGCGGCGCGCACGCAGTCGATCGCGTCGGCGCTCTCGCGCAGACGGCCGCGGACCACGGTCACCATCTGATGGACGGTGGCGTGCGATTCGACGACCATCAGCCTCGGGACGTCCACCGTCCCCAGTCGCGAGACCCGACCGAGGTCGTTTCGCACGAGGTCGGCGATCATGAGGTTCTCGGCGCGGGTCTTCTCGTCCCGTCGCAGCTCGGCTGCGCGGCAGGCATCCCCGAGCGGCTCCGCCATGCGCGCCGCGGTGCCCTTCATCGGCCGGGATTCGACGCTGCGTTCGCGGTCGACGCGCAGGAAGAGCTCAGGGGAGGAGCTGAGGACGGACAGCTCGCCCAGCCGCAGCAGCGCGGCGAACGGTGCGGGGTTGCGCGCACGCAGGGCGCGATAGGCGGTCACCGGATCGAGGGGCCCCTCGCTCCGCAGCTCGGTCGTCAGGCAGATCTCGTAGCTCTCGCCCTCGAGGATCTCGCGCCGGCAGGCAGCGATGTTCTCCAGGTACGCCTCCGCCGAGTCGCGGAGCGCAAAGCGCAGCGTGCCGGGCGGGGCGGGCGCCGGCGGCAGCGGCGGCGGCTCGCGAGCAAGCGCACGCAGCCGCTGCTCGGTCGCGACGAGCCAGGCATCGGCATCCTCGACGCTCTTGGCGTCGGTCAGCGCGAGCAGGTGGACGCGGCGCTCCCGATGATCGAACGCGATCAGCCGGTCGCAGAGCAGAAAGGCGGCGTCGGGCAGCGGCGAGGCATGCGTGAGGCGGTCGCCGCACTCGGCCTTGAGCTCGAAGCCGAGATAGCCCGCGAACCCGCCGACGAAGTCGAACGGCAGCTCTGGCGCGTCCACGCGCAGGCGCTCGAGCTCGCGACGGCAGTAGTCGAACACGCTCTCGTGGCGCACCTCCGGGCCCGACGCGCGCTCGACCGCGACCACCTGCGCACGGACGTCGTACCGGACGACCTGCCCGAGCGGCCCGTCCGGCGCGCCGATGAAGGAGAACCGGGCGACGCCCGCGCCGGCGCGCGAGCTGTCAAGCCACACCGAGTGGTCGTGGCCGGCGTACAGGTCGGCGAAGACGGCCTCCGGCTCGCACCACGCCT
Organism: Conexibacter sp.; assembly: GCA_025964055.1. Classification (GTDB taxonomy): domain Bacteria; phylum Actinomycetota; class Thermoleophilia; order Solirubrobacterales; family Solirubrobacteraceae; genus Baekduia. The sequence goes on along the minus strand of JAOPZP010000609.1, from coordinate 3,565 downwards.
CCAGGCGCCGCCGGCGCAGCTGCATGCGATCGCGCGGCGGTGCCGGCCGTTGACGGGGAGCGCGTTCGGGCAGGCGCGCCGGCGGCCGCCGGCGAGGCGTGAGATCGCGGAAGTTCTCGAGCAGCGCGCGGCCATGGCGCGTGCTCACCGACTCGGGATGGAACTGCACGCCGAACAGCGGGCGGGCGCGGTGCTCGAGCGCCATGATCACCCCGTCGGGCGTCCACGCCGTCACGCGCAGCTCCCGCGGCACGGCACCGACCACGAGCGAGTGATACCGCACGGCGAGGAAGCCCTGCGGGATGCCCGCGAACAGCGTGCTCCCGTCGTGGTGAATCGGGCTCAGGCGCCCGTGCATCACCTCGCGTGCGTGCTCGATCGTGCCGCCCGAGGCGTACGCGAGCTCCTGGTGGCCGAGGCAGACGCCGAGCACCGGCACCTCCGCACGGCGCAGCACGTCCAGCGAGACCCCGGCGTCGCGCGGGCGCTCGGGCCGTCCGGGTCCCGGCGAGATCACCACGTTGTCGGGATCGAGGCCGACGAGGTCGCTCCACGGCAGCTCGTCGTTGCGCACCACGATCGGCTCCTCCCCGTTGACCTCGCCGAGAAGATGGAAGAGGTTAAACGTGTAGGAGTCGTAGTTGTCGATCAACAGCGTGCGCATCCGGCGGCCCTCCGCAACAGACGTTCTCCCCGTTCCGGGCTGCGCGTGAGCATGCGCGTCGCGGTGCTCGGCTCGACCGGCGGCTGGCACGCCGGGCGGCTGGAGCGCGCGCTGACCGCCCGCGGGCACGAATGTCTCTTCGCCCCGGTGACGCGTCTGGTGGGCCGGATCGACGGCGGCTTCGCGGCGCGCTCGCGCGACCTGTCGCTCGACGCGTGCGACGTCGTGGTCGTGCGCGGGATCCCGCGCGGATCGCTCGAGCAGATCGTCTTCCGTGTCGACGCGCTGCACGCGCTGGCCGCCGTCGGCGTGCGCGCCGTCAACGGCGCTCTCGCGATCGAGCACACCATCGACAAGTTCCTCGCCTCGGCGCTCCTCGCCGCCGGCGGTGTGCCCACACCGCGGACCGTCGCCTGCGAGCGCGCCGACGACGCGCTCGAGGCGTTCGACGACCTCGGCTCCGACGTCATCGTCAAGCCGCTCTTCGGCTCGATGGGGTTCGGAATCGCGCGCGTCGAGGACCGGGACGTCGCACAACGGGTGTTCCGTGCGCTCGAGATCGAGCGTGCCGTGTACTACCTCCAGGAGACGCTGCCGCACCAAGGCGTCGACATCCGCGCGCTGGTCGTCGGCGAACGCGTGGTCGCCGCCATCGAACGCGTCGGCACGAGCTGGCGCTCGAATCTCGCGCGCGGCGGCCGCCCCCGGCCGGTCACGCTGGAGGAGCAGCGCGCGCGGATGTGCGTGCAGGCGGCGGCGACCCTCGGAGCCGACTACGCCGGCGTCGACCTGCTGCGTGCCGCCGACGGGCGCGACTACGTGATCGAGGTCAACGGCATCCCCGGCTGGCGAGGCGTCGAGGAGGCGACGGGGGTGGACGTGGCGGCTGCCCTCGTCGAGCACCTGGAGGACGGCGCGTGACCGGTGCGTTCAGCTGAGCGCTCGCAGCTCGTCGGGTCCGATGGCGCCACCGTGCAGCGCGGTGGCGACGAGAGCCCCGGCCGCTCCGGCGTGGGCCAGCGCGCGGAGGTCGCCGGCGTGGCGCACCCCTCCGCCGACGAGCAGCTCGACGTCCGGGAAGCGGGAGGACAGCTCGCCGAGCAGCATCACGTCAGGTCCTTCGCCGGAGCCGACGCGTGCGAGGTCGAGCACGATCACCTCGCGCGCGCCGGCATCGGCGAGGCGCGCGAGCGCGTCAACGGCGGCCACGCCGGTCAGCGCCGGGTCGGGCGACAGCACCTGGCCGCTGCGCAGGTCGAGGCTGAGCACGAGCGGCGCATCCGGCAGCTCGGTCCGGAGCCGCCGGAACGCCTCCACGCCGGGCAGCGACTCGGAGCCGATCACGACGCGCGCCACACACAGCTCGAGGAGGCGTGCGACCGCGGTGGCAGCGGCGGCGCCGGCATCCACCATCACGCGTCCCTCGCGCGCCAGCGCAGCGATGACGTCCGGGCTTCCAGGGCCACCCGCGATCGCGTCGAGGTCCGCGACGTAGACCTCGTCGAGGCCGAACCGCGCGAGCAGCGCGCGCGTCACGTGGACGGGGTCTGACCCCTCGGCGATCCGGCTGCGCAGCGGGCGATAGCGTTCGCGATCCCCGCGCACCGCGTGCACGGCGACTCCGCGCTTGAGGTCGATGACCGGGATCACTCGCATAATCGGGAAGCGTCGCGCATGGCCGGCGTGATCGGGCTGGACATCGGGGGCGTCAACACGAAAGCCGTGTGGCGGGACGGCGACGCGCGGCGCACGGTCCTGCGGCCGTACGACGTCGTTCGCGATCCGGAGGTGTTGACGGCCCTCCTGCGCGACGTCTTGGCCGAGCTACGGAGCGAGCCTGTGGGGCTCGTGGCGTTGACGATGACCGCGGAGCTCTCAGACGCCTTCGAGAACAAGCGCCAGGGCGTCGGCTTCGTGCTCGACGCGGTCGAGGCCGCGGTCCCCGGACGAGTGCTGGCGCTCACGACCGCGGGGGAGCTGGTGAGCCTCGCCGAGGCGCGGGCCCGACCGCTGGACGTCGCCGCCGCCAACTGGGTGGCGAGCGGGCTCGCGGTCGGCGCGCGCCACGCGGACGCGCTGATGCTCGATGTCGGCAGCACGACGGCCGACGTGATCGCGATCACGGCCGGCCGCGTGGCCGCCGCCGGCCGCTCCGACCTCGACCGGCTCCTGGCGGGTGAGCTGGTCTACACGGGGGCGCTGCGCACGAACCTCGCGGCGATCGCCCCGCGCGTCCCGGTGCGCGGGCGCTGGTGCCCGGTCGCCTCCGAGCTGTTCGCGATCAGCGCGGACGTGCACCTGATCCTCGGGCACCTGGCGCCCGAGGCCTACACGTGCCCGACGCCGGACGGGCGGCCGGCGAGCATCGAGTGCGCACGCGAGCGCGTCGCGCGGCTGGTCTGCGCCGACGAGGAGCAGCTCGAGCCCGGCGAAGTCGAGGCGATCGCCACTTATCTCCACACCGAGCAGGTGCGCCAGATCGAGATGGCGGCGCGGCAGGTGAGCAATCGCTTGGCGGGGACCGCGGCGCCGGTCGTGGCGTTCGGGGTCGGGGCGTTCATCGCCCGCGCGGTGGCGGAGCGCCTCGATCGTCCCGTGCGCGAGATGCCGTGGAGCGCCGCAGAACGCGACGTGGCGCCCGCGGCGGCGCTCGCCGAGCTCGCGGCCGCCCGTCTGGCGTCGTCGTGCTGACGGTCGTCAAGGTCGGCGGCGGGCTCGCCCGCGAGGCCGGCGACGGCGCGCTGCGAGCGCTGTGCACGCGGATCGCGGAGGCGGGTGCGCGCCATCCGCTGCTCGTCGTGCCCGGGGGCGGGCCCTTCGCGGACATGGTCCGTGAGCACGACCGCCGCTTCGGCCTGCGGCCGCGGACCGCGCACTGGATGGCGATCCTGGCGATGGAGC
>JAOPZP010000430.1 GCA_025964055.1 Conexibacter sp. | reverse complement strand
GGCACCACCGCGCCCGCGGCCACCACGCCGCCGCCGGCCGCGACGCAGACCGCCGCCGCCCAGGTCCCGGCGGCGTCCGCCGTCCAGCAGACGCCCGCCGCCACGCCGCAGCAGCAGCAGACGGCGTCCGCGCCGCCCACCGCCACCGCGTCCCCGCCGGCGACGGCCACCACGGCCACCGCCACCACGGGCGGTGCGGCCGCCCCGACCGGGAACTAGCGCCGTGGTCCTGGTCGAGCGGCGCATCGGCCTCCTCTTCGCCTTCTTCCTGGCGCTGATCTGCCTGGCGGGGCTGCGCTCCCTACAGCTCGGCACCCTCAAGGGCGGCATGCTGGCCAAGGCCGCGACCAGCCAGCAGGTCACCCAAGACGTCGTGCCCGCCCGCCGCGGCACGATCACCGACCGCCACGGGGTCGAGCTCGCCGCCTCGCAGGCGGCCGACGACGTGTCGGCCACGCCGTACCTGGTCAAGGACCCTGCGAAGGCCGCCCGCCAGATCGCCCCGCTGCTCGGCGTCGACCCGGCCACGCTCCTGCAGAAGCTCGCCCGCCGCGACACCGGCTTCGTCTACCTGGGCCGCCGCGTCCCGGGGGAGACGGCCGATGCGATCCGCAAGCTGAACATCGCCGGCATCGAGTTCGCCCCGGGCCAGCGCCGCACCTACCCGCGCGACTACCTGGCCTCCCAGGTCCTCGGCGGCATCAACATGGAGGGCAAGGGCTCCTCCGGCCTCGAGTACGAGCTCGACTCCCGGCTGCACGGCACCGACGGCGAGCGCCGGATCGTGCGTGACGGCGTCGGCGACGACGTGCAGGTCAAGGACCTCAAGCGCGCCGCCCCCGGCGCTCGCGTCGAGCTGAGCCTGGACGCGCACATCCAGGAGAAGGTCGAGGACGTCCTCAAGGGGGTCGGCCGCACCTATCGGCCGAAGGCGGCGACCGCGATCGTCACCGACCCGACCACCGGCGAGATCCTCTCGCTGGCCAACTGGCCCGCCGTCAACGCCAACGACCCGGGCGCCGCCCCGGCCGCCGCGCTGATGAACAAGGCGGTGGGCATCACCTATGAGCCGGGCTCCACGTTCAAGGCGATCACCGTCGCCGGCGCGCTCGAGGACCACAAGGTCACGCCGGACACCTCGTTCAACCTGCCGCCGCAGATCGTCGTCGCCGACCGCACCATCAAGAACGCCGAGGCCCGCGGCTGGGCGACGATGACCACGCGCCAGATCCTCGCAGTGTCCGACAACGTCGGCGCCATCACGATCGGCGGCCTGCTCGGCAAGCAGCGCTTCGACTACTACGTGCGCAAGTTCGGGTTCGGCAAGCGCACCGGCACCGACCTCCCGGGCGAGGAGCGGGGCATCGTCCCCGCCCTCGACAAGTACTCAGGCTCCTCGATGGGCAACCTGCCGATCGGCCAGGGCGAGGCGGTCACCCCGATGCAGATCGCCCAGTTCTACGGCGCCATCGCCAACGGCGGCATCCTGCGCACCCCGCACGTCGTGCGCCGGATCGACGGCACGCTGCAGACCCAGCCGGTCGGCCGGCGCATCATGTCGGCCTCGACCGCCGCCTCGCTGCGGATGATGCTCAAGGGCGTGCTGGCCCCGGGCGGCACCGCCTCCGAGGTCGGCATCCCCGGCTACACGCTGGCGGGCAAGACCGGCACGGCCAACAAGATCAACCCGGCCACCGGCGAGTACTCGCAGTCGGCCTACGTCGCCTCGTTCGTCGGCTTCGCGCCCGCCGACAACCCACGGCTGCTGATCTCGATCATGGTCGACGAGCCCCAGGGCGGCATCTACGGCGGGCAGGTCGCCGCGCCGGCGTTCGGCAAGATCGCCGGCTTCGCCCTGCAGTACCAGAAGATCCCGCCGAAGTAGGCCGCGGTCACGGACGCTATGGTCGCCGCGATGCTCCTGGGCGACCTCTTCGGAGATCCGACGCTCCCGGCAGCCGACGTCCGCGCGCTCGCCTTCGACACGCGCCGGGTCGAGCCGGGAACGGTCTTCTTCTGCGTGCGCGGCTTCACCGCCGACGGCCACGACTTCGCACCCGAGGCGGTGGCCGCGGGCGCCGTCGCGCTCGTCGTCGACCATCCGCTGGGCCTCGGCGTTCCGGAGGTGCTGGTCGACGACGTCCGCGCTGCGATGGCGCCCGCCGCGGCCCGGCTGGCCGGCGACCCGACGGCCGCCCTTGCGATGGTCGGCATCACCGGCACCAACGGCAAGACGACCACGTCCTACATGGTGCGCGCGCTGCTGGAGGCCGCCGGGCGCCAGACCGGGTTGATCGGCACGGTGACGTCGTGGATCGGCGGCACCGAGCAGCCCGTCGTGCGCACCACGCCCGAGGCGATCGACCTGCAGCGCGCGTTCGGCGCCATGCGCGACGGCGGCGACGTCGCGGCCGTGATGGAGGTCTCCTCGCACGCGCTGGCACTGCACCGCGCCGACGCCATCCACTGGGACGTCGCGGCGTTCACCAACCTCACACAGGACCACCTCGACTTCCATGCCGACATGGAGGACTACTTCCTGGCCAAGCGCGCGCTGTTCGCGGTGGCGGCGCAGCAGGGAGCGACGCTGATCGCGTGCGTCGACGATCCCTACGGGGCGCGGCTGGCGCGGGAGTTCCCGCAGGCGGTGACGATCGGCATCGACGCGCCGGACGCCGCGGTGCGCGCCGTCGACCTCGAGCCGGGTCCGCACGGCACCGGCTTCAGGGTCGACGGCACCGCCATGCGCGCGCCGCTGCCGGGCCGCTTCAACGTGCTCAACGCGCTCGTCGCGCTGGCCGCCGCGCGCGCGCTGGGCGTCGACGACGCGACGATCGCCGCGGCGCTGCCCGGCGCCGGCGGCGTGCCCGGGCGGTTCGAGCCGGTCGACGCCGGGCAGGAGTTCGCCGTCGTCGTCGACTACTCCCACAAGCCCGACGCGCTGGACAACGTGCTGCGCACTGCCCGCGAGCTGGCCACGGGCCGCCTGATCGTCGTCGTCGGCGCCGGCGGCGACCGCGACCGCGGCAAGCGCCCGCTGATGGGCGCCGCGGCGGCCGAGCACGCCGACGCCGTGATCCTCACCTCCGACAACCCGCGCAGCGAGGACCCCGAGGCGATCCTCGACGCCATGGCCGAGGGCGCCCCGCAGGCGCAGCGCATCACCGACCGGCGCGCGGCGATCGAGCACGCGATCGGCCTCGCGGGCCCCGGCGACGTCGTGCTCATCGCCGGCAAGGGCCACGAGACCTACCAGGAGATCGCGGGCGGCGTGAAGCTGCCGTTCGACGACCGCGAAGTGGCCCGGGAGGTGCTGCATGCGCGGCTGGAGCGCTGAGCAGCTCGCCGAGGCCGCGGGCGCGCGGCTGGTCGAGCCGGGCACGCGCACGAGCGGTCCGACGCGGGCCGTGATCGACTCGCGCCACGCCGGTCCCGGCGACCTCTTCGTGGGCCTGCCGGGCGAGCGGGTCGACGGCGGGCGCTTCGCCGAGGACGTGCTGGGCGCCGGCGCCTGGGGCGTGCTCGTCGGCGAGGGCTGGGCCGGCGTCGACACCGAGGACGGCGGCGTGATCCTCGTGGCCACCGATCCGCTCGCCGCGCTGCAGCGCCTGGCGACCGCGTGGCGCCGCGAGCTCGGCGCGCAGGTCATCGGCGTCACGGGCTCGACCGGCAAGACGTCGACCAAGGACCTGCTGGCGGCGATGGTCGACCAGCACCGCCGCACGATCGCCACGCCGCTGAACCTCAACACCGAGATCGGGCTGCCGTTGACCGTCCTGAGCGCGCCGGCCGGCACCGAGGTGCTGGTCCTGGAGATGGCGATGCGCGGGGCCGGGCAGATCGCCGACCTCGCCGCGATCGCCGAGCCCGACGTGGGCGTGGTGGTCAACGTCGG
>JAOPZP010000424.1 GCA_025964055.1 Conexibacter sp. | reverse complement strand
GGTCGTCACAGGGCGGCCTCCGTCAGCGAGCGGGTACCGAGCAATCGGGCGTAGATCAGGATGCCGATGAGGATCGCCGACATCAGGATGAACGACAGCGCGGCCGCGGTCGGGTAGTCCAGGATGTTGAGGAACTTGCTCTGGATGACGTTGCCGATCATGTACTGCTTGGGCGTGCCCAGCAGCGCGGCGTTGATGAAGTCGCCGCAGGCGGGGATGAACGTCAGCAGCGAGCCCGCGAAGATGCCCGGCAGCGCCAGCGGCAGCGTGACCCTGCGGAAGGCGGTCGCGCGATTGGCGTACAGGTCGGTCGCGGCCTCGATCAGGCACCGGTCGATCTTCTCCAGCGAGACGAACAGCGGCAGGGCCATGAACGGCAGGAAGTTGTAGGTGATACCGGCGATGACCGCCGGCGTCGTGGCCAGCAGCCGGCCGTTGCCGCTGAGCAGCCCGATGTCCTGGAAGCGGTGCACGACCCAGCCGTTGTCGTTGAGGATCAGCTGCCAGGACACCGTCCGCAGCACGTAGGACGTGAAGAACGGCAGGACGATCAGCAGCAGCATGAAGTTCTTCCAGCGCCCGGCCTTGTAGGCCATGAAGTAGGCCAGCGGGAAGGCGATGATCAGGCACAGCACGGTGGCGATGCCCGCGAACAGCACCGACCGGCCGAACTGCGTGCCGTAGTCCGAGAGCGCCTGGGTGTAGGTGCTGAAGTGCCACTGCAGCGTGTACCCCTGCTCGGGGTTGCCGGTCATCAGGGACACGCTGCCCTGGTTGATGAGCGGGATGGCGAAGAAGATCAGCAGCCACAGCATGCCCGGCCCCAGGAAGAGGTAGGGCAGCAGGCTGCGGCGGCGCTTGAGGCTCAGGCGGAGCATCGGCTAGGCCCCCGTGACGTCGGCCATGGCCGACTGCATCTGGCGTTCCTCGGCCGGCGTCAGCGCGGGGTAGGCGTACAGGCGCTTGCGCACGTCGTCGGGCGGGAAGATGAGCGGGTTGTTGGCCAGCTTGGGGTCGGTCTTCTGGAGGATCTCCTGAACGCCGGTGACCGGGGTGATGTAGTTGACGTAGGCGGCCACCTTCGCCGCCACCTCGGGCTCGTAGTAGTAGTTCATCAGCACCTCGGCGCCGTAGGGGTGCGCCACGTGCTTGGGCATCATCATGTTGTCGGTGAACAACATGGACCCCTCCTTGGGGTAGATGAACTCCAGCTCGGGGTTGTCGGCCTGGAGCTGCACCAGGTCGCCGGAGTAGGCCACGGCGGCCCAGACGTTGCCCTTGGCGAGGTCGGTCGTGTAGTCGTTGCCCGTGAAGCGGCGGATCTGGCCGGCGTCCTTGGCCTGCTTGATCTTCTCGATCGCCTTGAGGATGTCGTCGATCTTGGCCTTCGACGCGTCGACGCCCATGCCCAGCAGCGTGAGGCAGGCGCTGTCGTAGGGCTCCGACAGCATCGTGATGCGGCCCTTGAAGGCGGGGTCGAAGAGGTCGTTGACGCTCTCGAGCTTGCGGCCCGTCTTCTTGGGGTTGTACCCGATGCCCGTGCCGCCGGACTGCCACGGCAGCGTGTAGGTGCGCGTCGGGTCGTAGTTGATCGACTTCAGGTTGGACGCGAGGTTCTTGATGTTGGGGATGTTGCTCTTGTCCAGCGGCTCGCAGTAGCCGTCGCGGACCCAGCGGGCGGCCATGTAGTCGGTCAGCGTGACGATGTCGCGGCCGATGTCGCGGCCCTGTGCCAGCTGCTGGCGGACCTTGCCGAAGAACTCGAAGTTGTCGTTGATCTCCTCGACGTACTTGACCTTCACGCCGTGGAGCTTGTCGAAGGTCTTCAGCGACTTCTCGTCGATGTACAGCGGCCAGTTGGCCCACACCATCCCGGCCATGGAGGCCTTGGGATGCCGGATCGTGACGGGCTTGGAGGCGTTGACCCCGTGGGCGGCCTCGCCCTGGATCGAGCAGCCGGCCAGCGCCGAGCCCAGCGCGGTCAGCCCGAGGGCCGCCGCGCCGCCGCGGCCCAGGAAGCGCCGCCGCGACATCCCGTCGCCCTCGAAGAGCAGGCGCTCCAGCGCGCGCTCGACGTCGGGGTCAGACATCCCGGGCCACGACGAAGGTGTGCTGCGGGTCCCAGGTCAGCAGGACGTCCTGGCCGGGGCCGAGCGAGCGGGCCTGCTGGCCGTCGCGGTTGGGCGAGATCACGGTCAGCTCCTCGCCGCCGGGGGCGGTCACGAGGTACTGGATCGAGACGCCCAGGAACGAGGCGACCGCCACCGTCCCGTGCAGGGCGTTGCGTCCCGGTGGCACGCCATCGGCGGCGGCGATCAGGTCGATCTTCTCGGGCCGGACGCCGATCCGCACGGCGTCGCCGGCGCCCTCGGCCATCCGGGCGCACGGGATCTGCACGGTGCCGTCGTCGGTCTCGACGGTCGCCATCTCGACGCCCCGCTCGAGCACCTTGCCGTCGACGAGGTTGGAGACGCCCAGGAAGTTCGCCACGAACGCGGTGCGCGGGCGCTCGTAGAGCTCCTCGGCCGAGCCGGCCTGCTCGATCCTGCCGTGGTTCATGACCGCGATGGTGTCGGCCATGCTCATGGCCTCCTCCTGGTCGTGGGTCACGTGCACGAAGGTGATCCCGACCTCCTGCTGGATGCGCTTGAGCTCGATCTGCAGCTGCTTGCGCAGGCGCAGGTCCAGCGCGCCGAGCGGCTCGTCGAGCAGGAGCGCACGCGGGCGGTTGACCAGCGCGCGCGCCAGCGCGACCCGCTGCTGCTGTCCACCGGAGAGCTGGGCCGGGCGCCGCTTGGCCAGCCCGCCCATCTGCACCATGTCGAGCGTCTCGGCCACGCGCGTGGCGACCTCGGACTTCGAGAGCCTCTTACGCTCCAGGCCGAACGCGACGTTGCGCTCGACGCTGAGGTGCGGGAACAGCGCGTAGGACTGGAAGACCGTGTTGACGTCGCGCTTGTAGGGCGGGAGGTCGGTCACGGCCTGGCCGCCGAGGTAGATGATCCCCTCGCTCGGGTCCTCGAACCCGCCGATCATCCGCAGCGTGGTGGTCTTGCCGCAGCCCGACGGGCCGAGCAGCGCGTAGAACGCCCCGCGCTCGATGGAGAGCGTCAGGTCGTCGACCGCGACCATCTCGCCGAACCGCTTGGTGACGCCCTCGAGCCGGATGTCCGCCTCGGGTGCCCGGTCGGCAGCGACGCGCTCGCCTTCCGGCGCAGCGATCGGTGTCCCCTCCATGTGCCCCTCCTCTGTGGACTGCACCGCCGCGGCCAACCCTAGGCAGACCTGACGACGCGTGCAACGCGCTTTGGGCCGCCTGGGTGACGAACCGACCCCAGCGTTGTCCAGATCGGCGTAGACGATCTCCACATCGGCGCACGGCCGCGCCCACCGGGTACCGTTCCAGGCGTGCCCCCGAGGAGCACAGGACTCGCGGGCGCCGACGCCCAGGACGACTTCCTTCGCGCCCGCCGCCGGCTGGCGGTCTCGCGCCTGCGCCGCTGGCTGCGTCGCGAGCCCGGCGACATCGACCACATCCTGCCGTTCGACGAGGTCGTCGCCGCGCTCGGCCGCCTCCAGGAGCGCGACGCCGGCCTGAAGGTCGTGCCGATCGACGCGGTCGTCGGCACCGTGGACCGCACGCGCGGCTTCGACCGGCACTTCCGCCCCACGACCCCGCAGGTGCGCGCACGCTGGGAGCGCATCGCGACGGCGATGCGCCGCGGCGAGGCGATGCCGCCCGTCGACCTGTACAAGGTCGGCGAGGCCTACTTCGTCAAGGACGGCCACCACCGCGTGTCGGTGGCGCGGGCGCTGGGCCATGACGTCATCGACGCCCGCGTCGTCGAGGTCGTCACGCGCGTGGGCGCGGGGACCGACCTCCACGTCGGCGACCTCCCGCTCAAGAGCCACGAGCGCGTCTTCTTCGAGCGCGTGCCGCTGCCGCCCGACGCCCGGCGCCGCGTGCGCCCCAGCGACCCGTGGGACCTGGCCCAGCTGGCCGAGGGCATCGAGGCGTGGGGCTGGCGGTGGACCCAGGAGCACGAGCGGGTCATGGACCGCAAGGAGCTGGCCCGGCGCTGGTACGAGGAGGAGTACGTGCCGGTCGTCACGCTGCTGCGCGACGCCGACATGCTGGGCACCGGCACCGAGGCCGACGCCTACCAGCGGGTCGGCGCCGACCGCTACCGGCTGCTGCGCACGCACGAGTGGAGCGAGGACGTCCTCGCCCGCCTGCGCGCCGAGCAGCGGTAAGCGCCGGGGCTACGCGCTGGGGGCCCTGGGAGCCGCCTCCTCCTGGCGGGCCTCGGCGGGCGAGGGCGCCGCGGCCACGACGTCCTGCTCGCGGCCCAGGCTCGTCCCGTCGTCGGGATCGAAGATGTGGAGCTTGTCGGTGTCCAGCCAGAACCGCGCTCGCTCGCCGTGGCGGACCGAGGTCTCGGGGCTGAGCCGCGTCACCACCTGCGAGGTGCCGCCGCCCGGCACCTCGGAGGCGCCCGTGTCGGCCGCGATCTCGGCCAGCTCGTCGGACTCGGCGACGTCGCCCTCCAGGCGGATGTAGGCGTACACCTCCGAGCCCATCGACTCGGTGAGCTCCACCTCGGCCTCGAACTCGTGGCCGCCCTGGCGATTCTGCTGGTGCGCGATCTCGGCGTCCTCGAAGGACTCGGGGCGCAGTCCCGCGATCACGCGCTTGCCGTGGGCCGAAGCGGCTGCGGCCCGCAGCCGGTGGGGCAGCGGCACGTCGCCGAACGGCGTGGCGAGGCGGTCGCCGTCGATGTCGGCGGAGAAGAAGTTCATCGCGGGCGAGCCGATGAACCCGGCGACGAACAGGTTCGCCGGCTGCTCGTAGAGGTTGCGCGGCGAGTCGACCTGCTGCAGCCGCCCGGCGCGCATGACCGCGACCCGGTCGCCGAGGGTCATCGCCTCGGTCTGGTCGTGGGTGACGTAGACCGTCGTGGTGCCGAGGCGCTGCTGGATCCGCGACACCTCGGTGCGCATCTGCACGCGGAGCTTGGCGTCGAGGTTGGACAGCGGCTCGTCCATCAGGAACACCGACGGGTCGCGCACGATCGCCCGCCCCATCGCCACGCGCTGGCGCTGGCCGCCCGAGAGGTTGGCCGGCTTGCGGTCGAGGTGCTGCGTGAGGTCGAGGATCTCCGCGGCCTCCTCGACCTTGCGGTTGCGCTCGGCCTCGGGGACCTTCGCCAGCTCGAGCGCGAAGCCCATGTTCTGGCGCACGGTCATGTGCGGGTACAGCGCGTAGCTCTGGAACACCATCGCGATGTCGCGGTCCTTGGGTGCGCGCTCGTTGACGACCTGGCCGCCGATGAGCAGCTCGCCGTCGGAGATGTCCTCCAACCCGGCGATCATCCGCAGCGCCGTCGACTTGCCGCAGCCCGAGGGCCCGACCAGGATGACGAACTCGCCGTCGGCGATCTTCAGGTTGAGGTCCTTGACGGCCTCGGTGCCGTCCGGGTAGCGCTTGGTGATGCCCTGGAGTTCGATGTCGGCCATGAGCTCCCCCTTTCCTAGCCCTTGACCGCGCCGGCCGTGAGGCCCGCGACGATCCGGCGCTGGAAGATGAGTACGAAGACGATGATCGGGACGGTCACGAGCACCGCCGCGGCAGCGATGTTGCCCGTGGGCGAGGTGAACTGCGACTCGCCGGTGAAGAACGCGATCGCCGCGGGGACGGTGCGCGAGTTGTTGGACGACGTCAGCGAGATCGCGAACACGAAGTCGTTCCACGCGAAGATGAACACGAGGATGGCCGCCGTGAAGACGCCGGGCGCGGCCAGCGGGAAGATGATGCGCCGGAAGGCCTGGAACGGCGTCGCGCCGTCCACCTGGGCGGCCTCCTCGAGGTCCCACGGGATCTCCCGGAAGAACGCGACCAGGATGTAGATCGCCAGCGGCAGCGCGAAGGTGAGGTACGGGATGATCAGCCCGGGATAGGTGTCGTAGAGCCCGAGCGCGCGCCACATGTCAAACAGCGGCCCGACCACCGAGATGGGCGGGAACATCGACACCGCCAGCGCTCCCCCGAGCACGACGAACTTGCCGGGGAAGTCCAGGCGCGAGATCGCGTAGGCGGCCAGCGACGCGATCGCCACGGCGATCGTGGTCGCGATCAGCGCGATCAGGATCGAGTTGATCAGCGGGCGCAGCAGGGGGCTGTCGAGCCCACCGCTGAACAGCGCGTTGTAGTTGGCGAACGTCCACTCCTTGGGGACCAGCCGTCCGTCGCCGACCGTCGCCGGCGTCTTGAACGACAGCGAGACGATCCACAGCACGGGGAACATCGCGAAGACGAAGACCGCGGCGATCGCGATCGACCAGGTGGTGTACTCACGGGTTCCGTGACGCATCGCTCTAGTTCTCCTGGCCCTTGGGCACGGCGGTGCCGAAGCCCTTGACGAAGGCAATGGCGATCAGCAGCACGAGCAGGAAGATCAGCACCGAGACGGCCGATCCCAGCCCCAGGTTCAGCCGCGAGAGCAGCTGCTGGTAGCCCACGATCGAGACCGACTCGGTGTCCTGGGCGCCCTTGGTCATGATGAAGATCGAGTCGAAGACCCGGAACGCATCGAGCGTCCGGAACAGCAGCGCGACGAGCAGCGCCGGCTTCAGCAGCGGCAGCGTGATCCGCCAGAAGCGCTGCCACGCGGTCGCGCCGTCCACGCGCGCGGCCTCGTAGAGGCCGTCGTCGATGGTCGCCAGGCCGGCGAGCAGCAGCAGCGCCATGAACGGGGTGGTCTTCCAAACCTCGGCCATGATGATCACGGCGAACGAGCTGAAGCGCCCGCCGAACCAGGCCTTGTCGTCGGCGATGAACGGCAGGTGGTTGACGAAGCCGCTGCCCGGGTCGAAGGCATAGAACCAGGCGAACGCCGCGACGACGGTCACGATGCCGTACGGGATCAGCACCGAGGTCCGGACCAG
>JAOPZP010000601.1 GCA_025964055.1 Conexibacter sp. | reverse complement strand
GCCCGCGCGCACTCCAGCGAGACCCAGCCCTCGAGGACGTCGTGGCGCACGCGCACCGGATCGCGCTCGAGCGGGTCGCCGAAGCCGCCGCCGCCGCAGTCGACGGCCACGACCCACTCGCCGGGCTGCACATCGCCCGCGAACATCAACGGGAGCAGGCTCTCCTCGCCGTCGAGCCCGATCTTGCCGGCGTAGGCCAGGCTCGCGTCGCCTCCGCCGCACACCCCGCGCGGCGGCGTCAGATAGCCGTCGGTGTAGAACGTCGCGACCGTGACCGGCTCGTGCTTGGGCCCGTACACCAGGCGCAGGCCGGGCGCGCCGCGGAAGCGGCCGGGGCCGCCCGAGTCGCACTCCAGCCGCGCCGACCGGATGTGGATGGGGTACTTCTGCTCGTCGATCTCGACGCTGTCGCGGTACAGCAGGCCGGCCACCGCGGTGTTGCCGTAGGTGACCCAGCCGTCGCACGTCCCCGAGGCCGGGCCGCCGTTGTTGGCGAGCATCAGCTGGTTGACGAACGGCGCGCCGTTGCGGCGCCAGTCGCCACCCGAGATGACGGCATAGCCCGCGTTGAACGCGAGGCCGCCCTCGGCGACCCCCTGCCCGTCGCCCACCTCGGCCAGCGCGGCCTGGGTCAGGTTGATCAGGCGTGCCGCAGGGTTCGTCGTCGCGAGCGAGCAGGAGTGCGGGAACCGTGGGATCCCCACGACGCAGTTCTCGCGCAGCTGCACGCGCACCCTCCGGAAGCTCCCCGCGTTGTGCGGGATGTCGGGCTCCAGCGAGCTGAAGATGCCCTGCATGACCGAGTTCACCGCGCAGGCCTCGGACTCGTTGGTCCCCGCGTCGACGCAGTCCACGTTGTCGCGCAGGTCGACGTCGATCATGCCCTCGTCAGCGTCGATGTCGATTATGACCTTGAGCGGCAGGCCCTCCGGGAGCGCGGGGAACGGATCGTGCCGTCCCTCGGCGACGACCCGGCCGCTGCGCCGCCGGCGGATGGCGTGCTGCATCCGCCGCTCGGAGTAGTCGAGCCACTCCCGGACGAACTCCCTCACCGTGTCGACGCCGTACTTGGCGACGAGCTCCCCGATGCGGCGCTCGCCGACGCGCCCCGCCCCGACCATGGCCAGGTAGTCGCCGTACCACTGGTCGGGCACGCGGATGCGCATGCGGCACATGCGGATGATGTCGCCGACATCCTCGTAGTCGCGCTGGATCCGGACGCACGGGAAGATCAGCGCGCCCTCCTCGTACACGTCGCGCGCGCCGGGGAAGTAGGACGTCGGCAGGCTGTTGCCGATGTCGGGCAGGTGCCCCTTGATGCAGCACGTGAACAGGTGCTGGCCCTCGGCGAAGACCGGGACGAGGATGGCGTGGTCGCCGCCGTGCGAGTTGCCGAGGTAGACGTCGTTGTGCAAGAACGCGTCGCCCTCGGCGAGGTCCGGCTGCAGGTCGCACATCGACTGCGTCTGCAGGTGCATCCCGTAGATGTGCGCGGGCAGGCCCTCGGCGGACGCGAGCAGGTCGTTCTCGCCCGTGACGATGGCGCACGAGAAGTCCCGCGCCATGTTGATCGTGGCCGAGCGGCCGGCGCGCTGGAGCGTGTTGGTCATCTCCCGCACGATCGCCTCGAAGCGGTTCGCGATGACCGCGAGGAGGATGGGATCGAAGCCGGTCGCCTCGCCCCCGCCTGTGGTGGTGCCGCCGCTCATGCCAGGTCCTCCGCTCGGTCGCCGATGCTCAGCAGGTAGTTGTCGCCGGCCAGCACCTCGGCGCGGCTGTCGGGGTAGACCACGACGGTCGTGGTCGGCTCGGCGATGACCGCCGGGCCCTGGATGACCATGCCCGGCACCAGGTCCTGGCCGTGGTAGATCGGAGCCTCGGTCCGTCCCGTCGCGTCGAAGTAGACCGACCGCCGGCCGGCCGGCTCGGGCGCACGCGGACTGCCGTCGCGCTCCTTGACCGCCGGCGAGGACTTGGACAGCACGCCGGTCAGGCGTCCCTTCCAGTTCAGGCACTCGAGATCGGCGTCCGGCTCCTTGACGGCGAACACCCGCTCGTGGACCCCGTGGAAGTCCTGCACGAGCGTCGCCAGGTCCTCGGCCCCGTCGAAGCTGCCCTTCGACAGCGGCACCTCGAGCTCCCACACCTGGTACGGGTAGCGGGCCTCCACGAAGTACTGCTCCTCGAAGCGATCGATGCCCTTGGCGCGCAGGCCGGAGGCGAAGGCCTCGATGGATCCGCGGACGCGCTGCAGGGCCTCGTTGACGTCGTCGTAGGGGAAGTCGTCGGTGTAGGCCAGCTTGCTGACGCTGAACTCCGCGACGATGTCGGAGAAGTGGGCACCACAGGCGCTGAGGGCGCCCGCGGTCCGCGGGACCAGCACCTCGCGGCAGCCGAGCTCGCGCGCGATGGGGATGATGTTCAGGCCGGCCGCACCGCCGCCCGCGACGATGAGGCTGTCGCGGGGATCGATCCCCTCGTTGACGGTGATCTCCTGGATCGCCTGGACCATCGCCTCGCTGGCGATGGTCAGGATCGCGTGCGCGATGTGCTCCACCGGCTGGCCGAACTGCTCGGCGAGCCGACCGACGACGCCAGCTGACGCGCTCTCGTCCAGGGTCATCCGGCCGCCGAGGAAGTAGGACGGGTCGAGGTAGCCCAGGACGACGGCGGCGTCGGTCACTGTGGGCTGATCCCCGCCCCGTCCGTAGCAGGCGGGCCCGGGGTAGGCCCCGGAGCTCTGCGGGCCGACGCGCAGCAGCCCGCCGGGATCCTTCCAGGCGACGGAGCCACCGCCCGCGCCGATGCTCTCCACGGCCACCGACGACTGACCGGTCATGTGGCCGACGAAGCGGCCGCCGAGCCAGGTCTCGCGCGTGAACATGATGTTCCCGTCACGCACGAGGCTGACGTCGAAGCTCGTCCCGCCGGTGTCGCAGGCGATGATGTTGTCGCCCTTGCCCTCGGCGCGGGCATAGCTGCGCACCGCGACGGGCGCCAGGGCGGGACCGGACTTCACCGCGTTGATGGGGCGCGATGCGAGGTCCTGCAGGTGCATCACGCCGCCGAACGAGGTCGCGCCCAGCAGCTCGCCTCCGAACCCGGCGTCACGGAGATCGCCTTCGAACTCGGCGAGGTGGGCCTGCATCAGCGGCTTCAGCGACGCGTCGATGGCCGTCGAGGAGGCGCGCCGGTACTCGCGCACGATCGGGTTGAGCTCGTGCGACAGCGTGTAGGGGACGCCGGGCAGGATCTCCTCGATGAGCCGGCCGATCGCCTGCTCGTGGCTGCCGTTGACGATGGACCACAAGAAGCACACCGCCACGGCCTCGACGCCGCGCTCGCGGAGGCTGCGGAGCACGCTCCGCGCCTGGGGCTCGTCTAGGGCGACGTTGACGCCGCCTTCGGAGTCGATCCGCTCCCGGATCTCGAACGTCATCCGGCGGGGGATGTAGGGCTCCGGGAAGGGGATCGTGGAGTCGAAGGCGTCGAAGCGTCCGCCCTCGCGGAGCACGAGGACGTCGGGATGGCCCTCCGTCACGAGGAACGCGGTCTTCGCCGTCGTGCCCTCGAGGATCGCGTTCGTCGCCCGGGTGGTGCTGTACACGAAGAGGTCAGTGTTCTGCAGCAGTGACTCGACCGTCTCCTGCGCGTCATCGGCGATCGTCTGGAGACCCTCGCGGATCCCCGTGAAGATGCGGTCGTGCGTCGACGAGCCCTTCCCGATGCGGAGGTCGCCCGATGCGTCGCGCGCGACGACATCGGTGAACGTCCCTCCCACATCGACGGCGATCCTGCGCATTTCTGTCGACACGTCTCTCCCGTCTCCTCGAAGGTGCGAACCTCCGCGATGAGTACCAATCCGTTTTGGGCGAAGATAGGTTGCGGTCACACATGGAGGACAAATCGTTGACCGTTTCTGTAAGGCCGGTGAGCATGGTGGAAGATGCCTGTCGACCAGCTGTTGGTTGAGCTCGCGCGCCGGCTTCCGCCCGCGCGGCTGCTGACCAACCCAGCGCAGCGCGCAGCGTTCTCCTGCGATGCCCTGACGTCGTTCCGGACCCTTCCGGAGGCGATCGTGCTGGCGGAGTCCGCCGACGAGGTCGTCGAGACCGTGCGGCTCTGCCATCAGGAGCAGGTGCCGTTCGTGGCCCGCGGAAGCGGGACCAGCCTGTCGGGCGGCTCGCTGCCCCTCGAGGGCGGCATCGTCATCGCGCTCAACCGGCTCGACCGCGTCCTCCGGCTCGATCCCGAGCAGCGCATCGCAGTGGTGGAGCCCGGCGTCATCAACGCCCGCGTCAGCGCCGTCGCCGCGGCGCACGGGCTGTTCTTCGCGCCGGACCCGTCCAGCCAGTCGGTCTGCTCGATCGGGGGCAACCTCGCGTTCAACTCCGGTGGCGCCCACTGCCTCAAGCACGGCATGACGTCCAACCACGTGCTCGGCATCCGCGCCGTGCTGCCCGACGGCGAGGTCGTCGAGCTCGGTGGCGAGAGCCTCGAGGGGGCGGGGCCCGACTGGCTCGGCCTGTTCGTCGGATCCGAGGGCCTGTTCGGGATCGCGCTGGAGGTCACGCTGCGGCTGATGCCGCTGGCCGAGGTGTCGCGCACCGTCCTCGCCGCGTACCCGAGCCTCGAGGCGGCGGGCGACGCGGTGACGCAGATCGTCGCGTCGGGCCTGCTGCCGGTCGCGATGGAGATCATGGACGCCCTCGCCATCGAGGCGGCCGAGGCCTCGGTCAAGCCCGGCTACCCGCAGGTCCCGGCCCTGGTGATCGCCGAGCTGGAGGGCGAGCGCGAAGTCGTCGACGCCGACGCCCGCGTCCTCGA
>JAOPZP010000041.1 GCA_025964055.1 Conexibacter sp. | reverse complement strand
AGCGCGCTCTTGACGCCGCCCTGGTCGCCGAGGAAGTTGCCGGTCGGGTCCTTGGTGAAGAAGTCGAGCGACCACGCGCCGATGCCCTTGGACACGAGGTAGTAGACGACCGCGACCAGCGGCACGAGCGCGATCAGCGTCCCGAGCAGCAGGACGCCGCGCATGACGCGATCGGTCGTGCGGCGCCGGCGCGAGCCGAGCGTGAGCGTGGTCGTGCTCATGCGCCCGCTCCCGGGATGACCTTCACCGAGCCGCCGGACCGGCGGTCGGCGCGGCGCACGAGCGCGCGGGCGAGGGCGTTGACGACGAGCGTCAGGACGAAGAGGACGAGGCCCGCGGCGATCAGCGCGCCGGCGTGGAGCTTGTCGTTGGCGGCCTCGCCGAACTCGTTGGCGATCACCGCCGCCAGCGTGTAGCCCTGGTCGAAGACCTGCTTGCCGAGCATCGGCGAGTTGCCGATGACCAGCGTCACGGCGATCGTCTCGCCGATCGCGCGGCCGAGGCCCAGCATCGCGGCGCCGGTGATGCCCGAGCGCGAGTACGGCAGGACGACCATGCGGATCATCTCCCAGCGCGTGGCGCCCAGCGCCAGCGACGCCTCCTTCAGGTCCTGCGGGACCGTGGACATGACCTCGCGCGAGATTGCCGAGACGATCGGGAGGATCATGATCGCCAGGATCAGCCCGGCGATGAAGTAGTTGGGTCCCGCGACGTTGCCGCCGACGAACGGCAGGAACGCGAAGGTGTCGGAGAACCACTGCTCGGCCGGGCGCAGCTTGGGGATCAGGACGAAGATGCCCCAGAGGCCGTAGACGACCGACGGCACCGCGGCCAGCAGCTCGACGAGGATCACGAGCGGGCCGCGCACCACGCGCGGGCAGAGCTCGGTGACGTACAGCGCGCTGGCGACCGCGACCGGCACGCCGATGACCAGCGCGATCGCCGCGGTGATGATCGTCCCCGCCACCAGCGGCCAGGCGCCGAAGATCGCCTTCGACGGGTTCCAGTCGTTGGTGAACAGGAACGAGAACACGCCCTGATGGCCGAACGCCGGCTGCGCCTTGCTGATCAGGAAGACGAAGAAGAACGCGATCAGCGCGAGGATGAACGCGGCCAGCGACGCGAGGATCATGCGGAACAGCGGGTCGGCGCGACGCGCCGAAGGCGACCGCTCCAGGAGGGAGCGGTCGCCGTGACGGACTTCAGGGGTGGTGGTGGCCATCTAGCTCCCGATCGGTGCGCCGTTGCACTGCATGGCGTCGACCACGGCCTGGTCCTTGGTCTTGAGGCTCGCGGGGATCGGCGCGTAGGACAGCTTCTTGATGGTGTCCTGGCCGGTGCCCAGCAGGTAGGTCATCAGCTGCTTGAGGCCCTTGGCCTTCGTCGCGTCGACTCCGGCCTTGCACGGGTCGGCGTAGGTGATGGCGAACGTCTGGGAGACGATCGGGTAGGCGGCGGGGTTGGCCGCGTCGATCGTCGAGATGCCGAGATCGGCGGGGATGGTGAGGCCCTCACCGGCGGCCGAGGTCGAGTCGATCGTCGGCGCGACGTACTTCCCGCTCTTGTTCTTGACGTCGGCGAACGTGAAGCCGTTCTGCAGCGCGTAGGCCTGCTCGACGTAGCCGATCGAGCCGTCGGACTGCTTCACGGCGGCGGCGACGCCGTCGTTGCCCTTGGCGCCCGTGCCGACCGGCCACTTGATGTCCTTGTCGACGCCCGGGCCGTTCTTCCACTCCGGGGAGTAGTTGGCCAGGAACTGCGTGAAGCCCTTCGTGGTGCCCGACGAGTCCGAGCGGTGCACGACGGTGATCTTCGTGCCGGGCAGGTTGACGCCGGGGTTCTGGGCCTTGATGGCCGCGTCGTCCCAGGACGTGATCTTGCCGAGGTAGATCTTGGCGAGCGTCGCGCCGTCGAGCTTGAGGCCGCTGTCGACGCCGCTGAGCTTGTAGGAGGCGGTGATCGCGCCGAGCGCGAAGGGCACCTGGATCGGCTCGCCCTTCTTGATCGTGGCCTTGTCGGCGGGCGCGAGGGCCGGGTCGGAGCCGGCGAAGTCGACGGTGCCGGCGCTGAACTGCGCGACGCCGGCGCCCGAGCCGACGCCCTGGTAGTTGACCGTGAGGCCCTGGCTCTTCAGATCGGCGCCGACCTGCTGGTAGATGGGCGCGGCGAAGGTGGAGCCGGCGCCGTTGAGGGTCGTCTTGACGGTGGAGCCGCTGCTGCCGGAGCCGCTGGAGGCGGTCGAGCTGTTGTTGCTGCTGCCGCAGGCGGCGAGGCCGGTGGCCAGCGCGCAGGCCGCGACGGCGGCGGGGAGGATTCGGGGGGTCATGTCGGGGTGCTCCTTGATCTCGTTGTCGCGCGGCAGGCTGACGCGGCAGCCACCACATCCTGTTATCGCGGTGTGGTCGAGTTGTGAAAGACGTGTGAAGCCTCCGGCGAGAAGCGATATCCGAACCCCACGTGGGTGTGGATGAACGCCCACGCCGGCAGGGCCGTCTCGAGCTTCACGCGCAGCTTGTGCACGTAGACGTCGATCGAGCGATCGCCGTCGCGGAGCTCGCTGTTCCACACGAGCGTGTAGAGGTCGGAGCGCGAGACGATGCGGCCCGCGCGGCGCACGAGCGCGACGAGCAGTCCGAACTCGCGGACCGAGAGCGGCAGGGCGCGCCCCGCGGCCAGCACCAAGCCGTCGCCCGGACGGATCTCCAGCTCTCCGGCGTAGAGCACGTCGTCTGTCTGCGCAGCCTCCATCGCTCGGAGGCTCCCGTGGCCGCGGCCGGCTGCCGTTACCGTCCGGTGAAACGGCTGTGAACGAGCGGTGAACGGGACCTGGCGCGTCGCCGGCCGCGGCTAGGCTCGATCCCGGATGGCGCTGTTTCGCACCACGGACACGGGCGTCTTCGAGCTCTTCGAGGAGTCCGGCCGCAACGTCCAGCGCTCGACGCTGCTGCTCCGCGACCTCCTCGTCGACTACCCCGAGCGCGCGGACCTGGCCCGTGACCTCCTGCTCTGCGAGCAGGAGGGCGACCGCATCACGCACGACATCATCCACCGGATGAACGGCGGTCGCTCCGGCCGCCCGCCCGTCGATCCCGCCGACGGCCACCTGCTGGCGACGACCCTCGACGACATCGTCGACTTCGCCGAGCAGGCCGCCGACGAGCTGTCGCTCTACGGCGTCGAGGCGCCCATGGAGCAGTCGGGGCTGATCGCCGACGTGCTGGTCGGAGCCGGTGAGCAGGTCGCCCACGCGCTGCGCTGCCTGCGCTCCGGCTCAGAGCTGGCGCCGCACCTGGTGGAGATCCACCGCCTCGAGAACGAGGGCGACCGGCTGGGCCGCGAGGCCGTCGCCTCGCTCTTCGCCACGGGCATCGACCCGATGGTCGTGATCCGCTGGAAGGACATCTTCGAGACGCTCGAGCAGGCCATCGACGCCTGCGAGAAGGTCGCCCACGTGCTCGAGGGGATCACCCTCAAGCGGCGCGGGCGGCGGCGGTAGCGGTAGCGCCCGCGCGCGTCCGGCACACTCCCGGGTCATGGCCGACGGCGTGGAGATCGAGCGCAAGTGGCTGGTGCGGGAGCTGCCTGAGGATCTGGGCGAGTGGGAGGCGCAGCAGCTCGAGCAGGGCTACGTGGCGATCACCGACGACGCCGAGGTGCGGGTCCGGCGGCGGGGTGGCGCGGACGGGCCGGCGCGGCTGACCGTCAAGTCGGCGCCCGGGCTGCGGCGGATCGAGGAGGAGCTGGAGCTCGCTCCCGACGCGTTCGAGCGGCTGTGGGCGCTGACCGACGGACGGCGCCTGGTCAAGGTGCGCCACACGCGCGAGCTCGAGCCGGGCGTCGTGCTGGAGTTGGACGTCTACGGCGGCGCGCTCGACGGCCTGGTCACGGTGGAGGTGGAGTTCGCCGACGAGGAGGCGGCGGGGGCGTTCGCGCCGCCGGCGTGGGTGGGGCGTGAGCTGACCGGCGATCCGGCGTACGCGAACCAGGCGCTGGCGGTGCACGGGCGCCCCGCGGGCTGAGGGGCGCTCCCCGAGCGGCGCGCCCGGCCGGCACTCCCCCGGCGTCGTCGTCTTGTCGCT
>JAOPZP010000374.1 GCA_025964055.1 Conexibacter sp. | reverse complement strand
ATTGGGCCGCGCGCGCCGCGTCGTGCAGGCGCCCGCGGGCGTCGGCGCGCGCGGCGGCGAGGTGGCCGTCCAGCGTCCGGAACGCGGTGCGCACGTCGTCGAACAGGCGCCGGCCCTGCTGCAGCTGCGGCACGTCCCGCCCGGAGGCGCCGCTGCGGCGCACCGCCAGCACCACGGGATCGGCGTACAGCAGGTGCCACGAGGTGGCCCGTACGCCGATCGCCGAGAGGTCGTCGGCGAGGCGGGGGACGTCGCCGGTGTCGGCGATCGCCTGGAGCCGGCGCCGCGCCACCGAGGCGTCGCGGCCGCCGGCGGAGAACGGCGTGAGGAACTCGCGGCGGCCCGAGAGCGCGAAGCCGCGGATCCCGGTCTCCTGGTTGATCAGGCCGTTGAGGTACTGGGCCGACAGCACGCGCGCGGGGTCCGCGCGATCGACCACGGCCGTGCGCGCGATCGTGAGGTTGTGCAGCGCGACGAGGGAGACGGCGATGCCGATCAGCGCGACGACGACCAGCGCCCCGGCGGTGAGGGCCAGCCACTGCCCGCTGCGCAGGCGCGCCATGCCGCGGCGGGCGGGGCGGGCGGGGCGGGAGCCCTCAGCCATCCTCGCCGACCGTCAGCAGCAGCACCGCGACGTCGTCGGCGAGCTCCTCGCCGTTGAGCTCCCGGGCCGTGGCGATCAGGCGCTCGATCAGGGCCTGTCCCGACTCCGAGGCGCGGGCGCCCGCGCGCTCGCGCACGAGCTCGACGAGGCGCTCGGAGCCGAGCCGCTCGCCGACGCCGCCCATGCGACCCTCGATCAGCCCGTCGGTGTAGAGCAGCAGCTCCCAGCGGTCGGGCAGCTCGAGCGTCAGGCCGGGCCAGCCCGCCTCGCGCGCCCCGATGCCCAGCAGCGGCCGCGACGCCGGGCCGGGGAGCTCCGTCGCGGTCCCGCCGGCCAGCAGCACGGGCAGCGGATGGCCGGCGACCCGCAGCACGGCCGTGCGCCGGTCGGGCGCCACGGTGACCATGCAGGCGGTGGCGAAGGCGTCGTCGATCAGGCGCTCGTGGACGAGCACCTCGTCCATCGTGGCGAGCACCTCGTCGGGCTCGCGGCCGCCGAGCACGAGCGTGCGCCAGGCGATCCGCAGGCAGACGCCGAGCGCGGCCGCGTCGGGATCGTGGCCGCAGACGTCGCCGATCACCAGGTGCAATGTGCCGTCGGCGACCTCGACGGCGTCGTAGAAGTCCCCGCCCAGCAGCGTGCGCGCCCGGCCGGGCCGGTAGCTCGTGGCGACGCCGAGCCGCGGGTCGGCCACGATCGGCCGCGGCAGCAGGCCGCGCTCCAGCCGGGAGTTCTCCTCGGCGTTGAGGTGCGCCGAGCGCAGCTCGGCCTGTACGGACTCGGCGCGCTGGCGCTCGACGGCGTAGCGGATCGAGCGCGCCAGCAGCTCGCCGTCGACGCGGCCCTTGACGAGGTAGTCCTGCGCGCCGGCGGCGACCGCCTCCAGCCCGCGGGCGGTGTCGGAGAGGCCGGTCAGGACGAGCATCGGGACGCCCGGCGCGGCGGCGCGCAGGCGGTGCAGCGCGGCCAGCCCGTCGGCGTCGGGCAGCCCGAGGTCGAGCACGACGCAGGAGACGTCGGCCGGCAGGACCGCCTCGGC
Organism: Conexibacter sp.; assembly: GCA_025964055.1. Classification (GTDB taxonomy): domain Bacteria; phylum Actinomycetota; class Thermoleophilia; order Solirubrobacterales; family Solirubrobacteraceae; genus Baekduia. The sequence goes on along the minus strand of JAOPZP010000374.1, from coordinate 1,392 downwards.
GGCGGCGACGGTGCGCGCGCGGGCGACGTGGACGTCGAGGTCGGCGTCGTGCAGGAGGTCCTCGAACAGGAACGCGTCGCCGTCGTCGTCCTCGACGAGGAGCAGGCGGAGGGCCGTGGGCTTCAGGAGCTCCGTCTCGCTGGCGGTGCCCGGCACGTGCACGGCGCCAACCTACACGCGCGACCGATCAGAGGCTCAGGGGCGGTCGGGGCGATCCGGGTAGACGTCGTCGATCGTCGCGCAGGCGACGTACGGCGCGCCCGCGGCCGCGGCGATCCGCTCGGCGCCTCCGGCCAGCCGGTCCAGCACGGAGATGACGCCGACGATCTCGTGTCCCGCGTCGCGGACGGCGGCGATCGCCTCCAGCGTCGAGCCGCCGGTGGTGACGACGTCCTCGACGATCACGCAGCGGTCGCCGGCGTCCAGGAACGGCCCCTCGATGCGCCGCTGCAGCCCGTGCTGCTTGCTCTCCTTGCGGACGAAGAACGCCTTGCCGTCGAAGCCGCCGGCCAGCGCGGCGCACGCCACCGGGTCGGCGCCCATGGTGAGGCCGCCGACCGCGGTCGCGCCCCACTCGGCCGCCTGCGCGGCGACGAGCTCGCCCAGCGCGCGGAAGCCGGCCGGGCGCAGGATCGCCCGCTTGGCGTCGACGTAGTACCGGGCGGTCGTGCCGCTGGTCAGCACGACGTCGCCGATCACCAGGGCGTGGGTCCGCAGTTCGTCCAGGAGGCGTTGGGTGGCGTCCATGAGCGGCCGTAGTCTATGCGCGTGCTGGAAAAGGCCCTGCGCCTCGCCGCGGTGATCTGCAGTCTTCTGGTCGTCGTGGGCTGGGGCTGGTTCGCGGCCAACGAGACCAACGCGGCGTCCAAGTCGACGCAGGCCGAGATCGCCGGCGTCGCCGCCGCGCGCACGCCGGACCCCAGCCCCGACCAGGAGCGGGCGCGCGAGAAGGTCAACAGCCCCGTCCACGAGGCCGTCGACGACGCCAACGACGTGCTCCTGCGGCCGTTCGCCGGCGTCGCGTCGGGCAGCTCCAGCAAGTGGGTGCGCCGCACGATCCCGGCGCTGCTCGCCCTCGTGGTCTACGGCTTCGGCCTGGGCCTGCTGGCGCGCTTCGCCGCCGGGCACTGATGGCCAGGGGGCCAGCCGCCGCACCAGCGTTCGGGGCTCCCGGGCGCGACTTCGCGCTCGGCGTCGAGGAGGAGCTGATCGTCGTCGACCCGGCGACGCTGGCGCTCTCGCACACCGGCGTCGAGATCCTGTCGCGCATGACGGTGCCGGCGGGCGCGGGCTCGGCGCACCCCGACACGTACGCGGCGCTGATCGAGCTGACCAGCCCGGTGAGCGCCGACGCGGCCGCCGGCGTCGGCGCGGTGGCGGCGCTGCGGGCTC
>JAOPZP010000360.1 GCA_025964055.1 Conexibacter sp. | reverse complement strand
AGCGGGTGCGCCGCGACGCCGAGGCCACCGCGGCCGAGCACGCCGCCGAGGACGCAAAGACGCCGCCGCCGCGGGAGCCGGCCGACGTCCCCGGCGAGCGCTGAGCGGATACCATCCCGTCCGACATGCTCGTAACGCTGCTCTCCATCGTCCAGGTCGCGATCTGCGTCGTGCTCATCTTCCTGGTGCTCATGCACTCGGGGAAGGACGCGGGGCTCTCGGGCGCCTTCGGCGTCGGCGGCGGCTCGGGGCCGCTCGGCGGCGGCTCGCTGGTCGAGCGCAACCTGAACCGCTGGACGGTCGCGTTCGCGATCCTGTTCGCGGTCAACACCATCATCCTGCTCAGGATCTCGTAGCGACCGCGGCTCGGGCCTCGCGGCCCGAGCCCCGTCCCGCCCGCAAGCCGTCTAGCGCTGCGGCACGACCACCGAGTTGGCCAGCTTGTCGTGCCAGGTCTGCTTCTGCGGATCCCAGAGCATCCACAGGTAGCCGAGCAGGATCACGATCGCCGAGATGTAGCGCCCGACGTAGCGGATGAACGCGCGGCTGAAGCCGATCGCGCCGCCGCCGGCGATGTCGACGACCCGGATGCCGACCGCGCGCTTGCCGATCGTCTGGCCGCTCTCGCCCTCGAGGTAGGTGTAGTAGGCCAGGCCGACGGCCACGCCGAGCACGGTGCCGGCGCTGCCGACGGCGATCTGCAGGATCGTGCTCACCACGCCGAGCAGCACGCCGTCGATGAGGGCCGCCGCGAAGCGGATCCAGAAGCCGGCGCGGGCCTCGGTCGCGGCGCCCCCGCCCGCGCTGGGTGGGGCGAACGTCTGGTCCGTCATGGTGTGCTCTCCTCGCTGGTGGTGGATCCGGCGCTGAGCGCGCCGGTACCCCGCACGAGCCATGTTCAGCGCCCGCAGACGGGTTCCTCCAGGTTGGCGGATGTCAGCGGACGGCCCGTCGCACCCCCGCGCGTCGGCGCCCTGGTGTTAGGTTCGCCGCGCAGCGTGGTCCAACAACTCGGCACGGACGCCGCTCGGGTCGGGAGAAGTCGCATGCACGTCCGTCTGCTCGCTGGTGCCGTCGCGCTCGTCGCGCTGGCCGGGCCCACGGCCACCCCGGCCTCGGCCCACCGCGGGCAGCACGGGCCGCCGCCGCCCCCGCCACCGGTCGCCGGCGGGCCGGCCGCCGACGGGCCCGGCGCCCTGTCGCACTTCGACCTCGCCCGCAAGGACTGCGTCGGCACCGCGCGCAACCGCCGGTCCAAGGTGTGGTTCACGGTCGCCGGCGGCGTGCTCAGCGACGTGTACTTCCCGACCAACGACACCACCAACGTCGAGACGCTGGAGTACGTCGTGACCGACGGCAGCACGTTCACCGACCTGCAGACGCGCGACATGGACTACACCGTGCGCGCGCTCGACGACCGCGTGCTGAGCTGCCGCGTGACCGCCACCGCCAGGAGCGGCCGCTACCGGATCACCACCGACTACCTGACCGACCCGGCGCGCAACACGGTCGTGACGCGCTCGCGCTTGAGCGCGCTGAAGGGCCGGCTGAGCGACCTCAAGCTCTACGTGCGCTTCGACCCGACGCTCAACGGCAACGGGGGCGGGGGAGACGGCAACGGCGGTCCCGACCGCGGCGACGTCCTGCAGCGCGACGGGCGCGCGGTCCTGATCGGCTCCGACCCCGAGACCCGGACGCAGGCCGCCAACCGCGACTACGCGGTGCCCGTCTTCAGCGCGCTCGACGCCGACCGGCCGCTGCGCGACGTGACCAACGGCTTCGCCGGGCAGGCGTCCGACGGACTCCGGCAGCTCGACGCCGACCATCGCCTCACGACGACCAACGCGACGACCTCGACCGCCGGCAACCTCGTGCAGACCGCCCGCGTCGACCTCGGTCGCACCGGCGCCTTCACGCTCGCGCTCGGCTTCGGGACGACGGCCACCGACGCCGCCGACACGGCGCGCCGAACGCTGCGGACCGACGCCGAGCGCCTGGGATCGCAGTACGCCGACGGCTGGCGCCAGTACGACGCCGGCCTGACACGCCCGGAGCGCCCGCGCGGCGTGAGCGGCGCGACGTGGCGCCAGATCCTCGGCGAGTACTACCTGAGCGCGAACTACGTCAAGGCGGCCGAGGACAAGACGTTCCCCGGCGCCGTCGCGGCGGCGCTCGCCTCGCCGTGGGGGCAGGCCGTCTCGGCCGGAGACCCGGCCACCACCTACTTCGGCTCCTATCGCGAGATCTTCGCCCGCGATCTCTACGAGGCGTGGACGGCCCTGTACCTGGCCGGCGACGACCAGAGCGCGCGCGACATGACCCGCTTCCTGTTCGAGCGCCAGCAGCAGCCGGACGGCTCGATGCCGCGCAACAGCCTCACCAACGGCAAGGTCGCGCCCGACAGCTTCGGCACGCAGCTGGACGAGTGCTCCTACCCGATCGTGATGGCGCTGGCCGTCGGCCTGACCAGCCCCGACTACTACAAGAACCACATCAAGCCCGCCGCCGACTTCGTCATCGCCCACGGCCCCAGCTACGGCAACGAGCGCTGGGAGGAGCAGGGCGGCTACTCGCCGTCGACCATCTCGGCCGAGATCGCCGGCCTGGTCGCGGCGGCCGAGATCGCCGATCGCAACGACGACCCGCAGTCCGCCGCCGTCTACCGCGGCGTCGCCGACGAGTTCCAGCGCAACCTCAAGACGTGGACGCTGACGACCACCGGCCCGCGCAGCCCCGACCCGTACTTCATCCGCCTCTCGAAGACCGGCGACCCCAACGCGGCCATCGCCTACAACGTGGGCAACGGCGGCCCGACGCTGGACCAGCGCGACGTCATCGACGCCGGCTTCCTGGAGTACACCCGGCTCGGCCTGCTGCCGGTCGACGACGCCGACGTCGCGCGGTCCCTGCAGGTCGTCGACGCGGCGATCCGCCGGAGCACGCCGTCGGGCGACGGCTTCTACCGCTACAACGGCGACGGCTACGGCGACCGTTCCTCCGACGGCCGCCCATGGCCGCCGAGCAACCAGGGCAACGGCCATCTGTGGCCGGTGCTGGCCGGCGAGCGGGGGCAGTACGAGGTCGCCAACGGCGACACCGCGGCCGCCGTCGCGCGCCTGCAGGCGATGCAGGACATGTCCTCGGGCGTCGGCCTCATCCCCGAGCAGGCGTGGGAGCTGCCCGACCTGCCGGCCTCGCCCTACGGCACCGACCCGACGGTCGCCTCGATCGGCTTCCAGAACGGCAAGCCGGCCGGCTCGGCGAGCGCCCTGACGTGGTCAGCGGGGCAGTTCGTCCGGCTCACGCTCGACGCGGCGGCCGGCCGCCAGCTCGACCGGCCCCAGTACACCACCGACCGCTACGTCGACCACCGGCAGGGCACGACCGACCTCACCGTGACCTCGCCGGCCGACCGCTCGGCGGTCGACGGCGCCGTGCAGGTGCAGGGCACGTCGGCGCCGGGCAACGCGATCACGGTCGCGGCGTCCAACACGGACAAGGACAACACGACGACGACCGTCGCCACCACCGCCGGGTCGGACGGGAGGTTCTCCGTGGACGTCCCGCTGACCGGCGGCACGTCGGTGCTCAACGTCGTGGCGACCGCGAGCGACGGCGGCACGGCCCGCGCCGTGCGCACGGTCGTCTTCGACTTCGTCCCGGGCACGCTGATCTACCAGGCGACCGACCCCGACGGCGACGACCACGGACCCGGCACGTACGCCTATCCCACCTCCGACAACTTCAAGCCCGGGGCCTACGACCTGCAGCAGCTCCAGGTCTTCGACGGCGGCGACGCCATCATCTTCCGCGCCCGCACGCGGGACCTGACGCCCACGTTCGGAAGCCCGCTCGGCGCCCAGCTGCTCGACGTCTACGTCCACGTGCCGGGCGCAGCGTCCACCTCGACCGCCGCGGCGTACCCGCAGCGGCGGTACGTGATCGCGCCCGAGGGCGCCTGGAGCCGGCTGATCGAGGTGCAGGGCTTCGGCCAGGCCTACCGCGACGCCAGTGGCGCCACGCTCGGGACGGTGACGATCAGCGCCAACGAGATCTCCCGTTACATCACGTTCAGCGTGCCCAAGGCGAGCCTCGGGACGCCCGGCCCCGGGTGGGGCTTCACGGTCGTGCTGACCGGCCAGGAGGGCGGCAACCCCGACCAGGCGCGCGACTGGACGGCGACGCCGCAGGAGTACCGCTTCGGCGTGTGCGCGCCGGGCGCGTCGAGCCCGATCTGCGGCGTCGATCCGGGCACGGTCCCCAAGGCCATGGACGTGCTCGCCCCGGCCGGCACCTCGCAGGAGGAGGAGCTGAACCCGCTGAGCCCGCCGGTCGCGCTCGCGCCGGTGACCATCCCGGCGGGTTGAGTCCCGCCGGGCCCGGCCTACCCGTCAGGGCATGACGGCGTTCCCTGGGATCGGTCATCCGCGCGGCACCGAGGAGCCCATCCCGGCGCCGTCGGACATGACGCTGGCGGCGCGCATAGAGGGCCTGGCCGGGGAGGAGCTGGCGCTGCTGGCGATCCCGGCCAAGGAGCGGTCCCGCGCCCAGCACGATCGCCTGCGGGCGATCGGCGACGAGCTCGACCGCGCCTTCGAGGCCCTGAAGGAACGTGCCCACCACCTGGGTCGCCACGACGCGGCCCACGAACAGGCCTAGGAGTCCACATGGTTCCCACGACGACGCAGACGCTGCCCCGCGACACCTGGACGACGTACTTCGACACGCTCAGCAAGGACCTCGGCACGACGATCGTGACGATCGAGGCCGTCGGCAAGGACATCGGCGACCAGCTCGCCGCCGACCACCTCGTCCTGACCGGCATCACCTACGACCACAAGGACGACATCCTGGTCATCGGCGTCGACGCGCCCGGCGGCGACCCCGAGGAGTACGAGCACGTCGTCAGCAGCCCGCAGGCGATCTCGGTCGCCACGGGCGATCCCGACGGTCCGCCGCTGGTCATCGACATCGAGGACGGCGAAGGGCGCCACCACATCGTGAGCCTCGAGCTGCCGCCGGAGCTGCCCGGGGAGTAGGTCGCAGGCCGGTCAGCCCGTGACGCGGAAGCGCTGCGCCCGCAGCGCGGGGGCGACCGTGCCGTACGCAAAGCGGCGGCCGTAGAACTCGGCCTCGCTGGTCAGCCGCGAGGCCGCCGTGAGCGCCTCGGTCACCTCGAGGATCCGCAGGACCGAGTCGGTGAACCGCACGTCGCGCAGCGGGCGGGTGATCCGCCCGTCCTCGATCAGGAACGTGCCGTCGCGGGTGGTGCCGGTCACCAGCGTCTGCTGGGGATGGACGACGTTGAGGTACCACAGCCGCGTCACGTACATGCCGCGCTCGATGGGCGCGACGAGCGCGTCGATGCTCTCCGCCCCGCCGCCGGCCAGCACCAGGTTCGTCGGCGCCGGGCCGTGCGGGTCGCCGCCCGGCGCGACGGCATGGCCGGTGGAGCGGGCGCCGCCGCC
>JAOPZP010000333.1 GCA_025964055.1 Conexibacter sp. | reverse complement strand
CTCCTCCCGAACGCCGTCGAGGCCGTCCACGCGCTCGCCGACGCCTACCCGCTCGGGCTCGCCTCCTCGGCCAACCGCGAGGTCATCGACGCGGTGCTCGACGGCGCCGGGCTGACCGACCGCTTCGCCGCCACGGTCTCCTCCGAGGAGGTCGCCCGCGGCAAGCCCGCGCCCGACGTCTACCTCGAGGCCGCACGCCGCATGGGCGTCGACCCCACCACCACGGCCGCCGTCGAGGACTCGTCCAACGGCCTCCGTTCGGCCCACGCCGCCGGCATGGTCGTCATCGCCACGCCCAACCGCGCCTTCCCGCCGGCCCCCGACGCGCTCGCGCTCGCGGCCGTCACGGTCGACGGCCTCGCCGCCGTGACGCCGCAGCTCGTCGCCGGGTTGACCGCCCACTAGGGTCGGGAGCCATGGAACGCCAGGTCGCGCTGCTGCGAGGCATCAACGTCGGCAAGAACGCGCGGGTGTCGATGGCCGATCTGCGGGCCCTGCTGGCCGGCGCCGGCTACGAGGACATCAAGACCCACCTGCAGAGCGGCAACGTCGTGCTCTCAGCCGAGGCGACCGGCGCCGGCCTCGAGCACGAGCTCGAGCGCCTGCTGCATGATCAGCTCGCCAGCCCGATCCGCGTCGTCGTCCGCACCCGCGAGCAGCTCCAAGCCGTCGTGGACGCCGACCCGCTGGCCGACGTCGCCGACATCCCCAAGCTGAAGCAGGTCAGCTTCCTCGGCACCGAGCTCGACCCCGCCATCGCGAGGGAGCTGCAGGCCCGGGCGAACGACCTCGCGCCCGAACGACTCGTCGTCGGAGGCCGCGAGATCTACACCTGGCATCCGGAAGGGATCCAATCGTCGCCGACGGCCAAGCTGCTGACCGACAAGCGACTGGGGACCACCGTCACCGCCCGGAACTGGAACACCGTCACGAAGCTCCTGGAGCTCGTGACGGCGTAGGCGCGCGACGATCACGCAGATCGTCGTGCGGCGTCTACTTCATGCGGTAGACGATCCGCCCGCGGGTGAGGTCATACGGGCTGACCTCGACGCGCACGCGGTCACCCGGCAGCACGCGGATGCGGTTGCGGCGCATCTTGCCGGCGAGGTGCGCGAGCACCTCGTGATCATCCATGTCGAGCTGGATGCGGAACAGCAGGTTCGGCAGGGACTCAACGACTTCGCCCTCGAGGGCAACCTTGTCTTCTACAGCCATGCGGCCTCCGTCAGATGTCTCGGAAATCATGCGCGCGACTCGGCGCCACGCGGACGCGGCAGCCGGACCTCATCGCACGAAGAGGGGTGGAACGCGCGCCGGAGCACGGGATCCGACACTCATTGTACCCCCCTGAGCGCCGGATCCCACACCCGTCTGGCCCCGCGGCCGGCGAAACCGTCCCGCTAGGCGGCGGCCGGCTGCAGCCGCGCGGCCAGCAGCCGGGCCAGGCGCGCGCGGTGCGTGCCCGAGCCACCCAGGAGCGCCGCGTCGACCTGCGCGCGCTTGTAGAGCCAGTGCACGTCGGCCTCCCAGGTGAAGCCGATGCCGCCGTGGGCCTGGATCGCCGACGCCGTGACGTCGCGCCCGCCGTCCGAGGCCGCGGCCTTGGCCAGCGATGCCGCCTCGGGCAAACGGTCCGGCTCCGCGTCGGCCGCCCAGGCCGCGAAGTACGTCGCCGAGCGGGCGCCCTCGGTGTCCTTGAGCATCTGGGCGCACTTGTGCGAGACGGCTTGGTACGCGCCGACCGGCGTGTCGAACTGCCTGCGGTCCTTGACGTAGGCCAGCGTCATCTCCAGCGCCCGCTGCGCCACGCCGACCAGCTCGGCCGCCACGACGACCGTCGCGCGGTCGATCGCCGCCGCGCTGTCGCCGCCCAGCGCCTCGCCGTGGGTGGGCGGGGCATAGACCCGTGCCGCGCGCCGCGTCGGGTCGATCGAGTCGACCGGCGTCACCTCGGCCTCCGCGCGCGCCAGCACGCGCGCCACCCCGTCCTCGCCGATCAGCACGATGACCGCGGCGGCGTCGGCGTCGGGAACGAGCCCACCCGCCGAGCCGATCGTGCCCGTCGCCTCGCCAGACGCCAGCAGCGGCAGCCACTGCGCCTGCTGCTCGGGGGTGCCGGCGATGCCGATCGCCTCCGCGGCGGTCACCGTCGCCAGGAACGGCGAGGCGGCCAGCGCGTAGCCCAGCTCCTCGGACAGGATCGCCAGCTCGACGGCGCCCAGGCCCTGGCCGCCGTGCTCCTCGGCGATCGCGATGCCCGGCCAGCCGAGCTCGACGAGCTCGCTCCACAGCGCAGGGTCATACGCCTTGCCCTCGGCCGCCTCGCGGACCTTGGCCAGCGACGACCGGCTGCTCAGCAGGTCGCGCGCGGTCTTCTTGATCTCCTGCTGGTCTTCGGTGAAGTCGAAGTTCATGCTGCTGCTCCCTTCAGGCGCGGCAGCCCGAGCACGCGCTCCGCCACGATGTTCTTGAGGATCTCGGTCGTGCCGCCCTCGATGGTGTTGCCGCGCGAGCGCAGCAGCTCGTAGGCCCAGCGGTTGCCGGTCGTCAGCGCGTCGGCGCCGAGCAGGTCGGCGGCGAACTGCGCCAGCTCCTGGTTGGTCTCCGACCACATCCACTTGGTCAGCGACCCCTCGGGCCCGGGCGTGCCGTACTTCTCGATCGTCGTCAGGCCGCGGTAGGCGGTCAGGCGCAGGATCTCGGCCTTCATGTGGAGGTAGCCGATCCGGTCGGCGACGACCGGGTCGTCGAGCAGGCCGCGCTCGGCGGCCTCCTCGATCAGCTCGTCGAGCAGCTGGCGCAGCCGCACCTGCAGGAAGAACGCCAGGCCCGAGCGCTCGTTCATCAGCGTGGTCAGCGCGACGCGCCAACCGTTGCCGACGCCGCCCAGGACGTTCTCGTCCGGCACGCGCGCGCCTTCGATGAACAGCTCGTTGAACTCCGGCTCGCCCGTGATCTGCACGAGCGGGCGGATCTGCACGCCCTCCTGCTCCATGTCCATCAGGAAGTAGGTGAGCCCCTTGTGCTTGGGGACGTCCAAGTCGGTGCGCGCGACCAACATGCACCATTTGGAGTACTGCGCGCCCGAGGTCCAGACCTTCTGGCCCGTGATGACCCAGTCGTCGCCGTCCTTGACGGCCTTGGTCTTGAGCGCCGCGAGGTCGGAGCCCGCGTCGGGCTCGCTGAAGCCCTGGCACCAGATCTCGTCGGCGGTGAGGATCGGCGAGAGGTAGCGCTCCTTCTGCTCGTCGGTGCCGTAGGTCATGATCGTCGGGCCGGCGAGCAGCAGCCCCAGCACGTTGGCCGGCAGCGGCGCGCGGGCGCGGCCCAGCTCCTCGAAGAAGATGGCCGACTCGGTCATCGTCGCGTTGCGGCCGCCGTACTCGCGCGGCCAATGCACGCCGGCCCAGCCGCCTTCGGCCAGCCGGCGCTGCCAGTCACGGCGCCAGGCGTACGCGGCGTCGTCGCCGGTCGGCATGGTGCCGGGGTCGTTGATCTCGAACCAGGCGCGCAGCTCGTCGCGGAACGCGGCCTCGGAGTCGGAGAAGGTCAGGTCCATGGGGTCAGGAGCCTTCCTCGGGGGTGGTCGGGTTGGTGGCGGCCGCTGACCCCGGCGAAGCGGGGAACGGCCCCCGCGAAGCGGGAAACGGCACTTGTGCCGCTAACCCCCGCGAAGCGGGAAACGGCACTTGTGCCGCGCCTTCCAGGAAGGCGACCGCCGTGAGCGTGAGCTCGTCGGTGAGGTCGGGCAGGAGCGCCAGCTCGCCGGCGCGCACACGCGCGCAGACCAGCTGGTCGACCCCGGCCGACAGGATGAAGAGGGCGTCGTCGGAGGGCATCCGCAGCTCGGGTCGCTCGCGCAGGGCGGCGCGGAACGACGAGCGGTAGCGGTCGGCGAAGGCGCGCAGCGCGGCGTCGCGCTCGGCCCCCGCGCGCGGGCCGGCGAGGTGCACCTCGAAGAGGTGGGTGCGCGCGAACCGCGGCTCGCCGGCGAGCGTCTCGAGGTAGGCGCGGATCGCGGTGCGCAGCCGGGCGACCCAGTCGCCGTCCTGCGCGCGGATCGCGGCGCGGATGCGCTCGACGATGACGTCGATCCCGTACTTGTAGGCGTCGAGGAAGCAGTCCTCCTTGGAGGCGAACTGCGCGTAGAACGTGCCGCGCGAGACGCGCGCGGCCCGGACGACGTCGGTCACGGTCGCGGCGGCGTAGCCCTTCTCGGCGACCGCCTGGATCATGCCCTCCAGCAGTCGCGCGCGCTGGGATCCGCCCGCGTCGAGCTGCTGCCCGACATCGGGATGGGAGGCGACGAGCGACGGGTCGGCCACGGTGAGTCGTACCTTAGAGGTACAGGTTCGTACCCGCAAGGTACGCGCGCCTCCGGGGCTGACCCGGATCGCCGCTGGGTAGAGCGGTCGGGTCCTATGTCCACACCCGCCGTCGCCACCGCACCCGCCGACCGCCGCCGCGTCCTGGTCGTCGCCAGCGGCCTGATGCTGGTGCTGCTGCTGGCGTCGCTGGACCAGACGATCGTCTCGACGGCGCTGCCGACGATCGTCGGCGACCTCGGCGGCCTGCAGCACATCTCGTGGGTGGTGACCGCCTACCTGCTGGCGATCACGGCGGTGACGCCGCTGTACGGCAAGCTCGGCGACCTCTACGGCCGCAAGGTCGTGCTGCAGGGCGCGCTGATCCTCTTCCTCGTCGGCTCGGCGCTCTGCGGGCTGGCTCAGGGGCTGACCGAGCTGATCGTCTTCCGGGCGATCCAGGGCCTCGGCGGCGGCGGCCTGATGGTCAGCGCCCAGGCGGCGATCGGCGACGTCGTCGCCCCCAGCCAGCGCGGCCGCTACTCCGGCCTGTTCGGCGCGGTGTTCGGGGTCTCCAGCGTGGCCGGGCCGCTGATCGGCGGCTTCCTCACGACGCACGTCTCGTGGCGGGCGATCTTCTACGTCAACCTGCCGCTCGGCGCGCTGGCCCTCGCGGTCCTCGCGGTCACGCTGCCGTCGGTCAGCGAGCGCCGCCGGCACGACATCGACTACGCCGGCACGGCGCTGCTGGCGCTCGGGCTGAGCGCCCTGATCCTGGCGACGACGCTCGGCGGCACGAGCTTCGCCTGGGCCTCGCCGGAGATCGTCGGCATGGGCGTCGTCTGCGTCGCCTCGCTCGTCGCACTCGGGTTCGTCGAGCAGCGCGCCGCGGAGCCGATCCTGCCGCCGTCGCTGTTCCGCAACCGCGTGTTCGTCGTCTGCGCGGCGGTGAGCTTGGTCGTCGGCTTCGCGCTGTTCGGCGCGCTGACCTACCTGCCGCTGTTCCAGCAGGTCGTGCGCGGCCTGAGCCCGACCGCCTCGGGCCTGCAGCTGATCCCCGTCATGGCCGGGCTGCTGACGTCCTCGATCATCTCGGGCCAGATCATCGCCCGCACCGGCCGCTACAAGGTCTGGCCGATCCTCGGGACGGCGATCGCCGCGCTCGGGCTGTACCTGCTGTCGTCGCTGGACCAGCACACGGCGACCGGCGCCGCCGCGTTCCACATGCTGATCCTGGGGCTCGGCCTCGGCATGGTCATGCAGGTGCTGATCCTCGCCGTGCAGAACTCGGTCTCCTACGAGCAGCTCGGCGTCGCGACCTCGGGCGCGACGCTGTTCCGCTCGATCGGCGGATCGCTGGGCACGGCGGTGCTGGGAGCGATCTTCACCGGGCGGCTCACGCGCGAGCTGGCCGACAAGCTGCCGGCCGGCAGCGGCGGGGCGTCGGGCGGCGGGATCAACCCGGCGCAGATCGGGCGGCTCCCGGCCCCGGTGCACGACGCCTACATCTCGGCCTTCACCAACGCGCTGCACGTGGTGTTCCTCGTCGCGACCGGCGTCGTGGTCATCGCCTTCCTGCTGAGCTGGCTCATCGAGGAGCGCCCGCTGCGCGCGACCGTGGAGACGCCCGATACCAACGAGTTCTTCGGCGCCCCGGTTGACACCGACTCGCTGCGCGAGGTCACGCGCGCGCTGAGCCGGGCGGTCGGGCGCGACCGCACGCTGCAGTTCCTGGAGCAGGCGACCGCGCGGGCCGGCGTCGACCTGTCCCCCAGCGCGGCGTGGGTCCTCGTGCGCCGCGGCGGCCCCGGCGCGCCGTCCCTCGACGAGCTGCGGGCGCTGCCCGGCGTCGACACCGC
>JAOPZP010000325.1 GCA_025964055.1 Conexibacter sp. | reverse complement strand
GCGGCGGCTCCTCGAGCGTCTTGAGGAACGCGTTCCACGCCGCGGTGGACAGCATGTGCGCCTCGTCGAGGATGTAGATCTTGTAGCGGCCGGTGACCGGCGCGTACTGCACCGAGTCGCGCAGCTCACGGATGTCGTCGACCGAGTTGTTGGACGCGGCGTCCATCTCGATGACGTCCATCGACGTCGCGCCGGCGATCGACACGCACGACTCGCAGACGCCGCACGGGTCGACGGTGGGGCCGCGCTCGCAGTTCAGGCAGGCGGCGAGCATCTTGGCCATGGACGTCTTGCCCGTGCCGCGCGAGCCGACGAACAGGTAGGCATGGTGCACCTTGCCCTGCTCGATGGCGTTGCGCAGCGTGCGCACGACATGCTCCTGGCCGATGACGTCGTCAAACGTCCGCGGGCGATGGCGACGGTAGAGCGAAGGTCCGGCGGGCACGGGCTCCTAGCTTAGGGCCCTTCCCGGGCGGCGGCGTCCGGGCCCGTGGACGAGGACCCGCGGCCAAACGAGCGCCGTGCGCGAGGCTTCGCCATCGTAGGGTGACGGGATGGCCGACACGCTTCAGCAGGAGCTCTTCGAGTGGCTGCGGATCCCGAGCATCTCGACCGGCGGCGGCGACCCCGCCGACCTCGAGCGGGCCGCCGAGTGGGCGGCGCAGAAGGTCCGCGACGCCGGCGGCGAGGCCGAGCTGGTCCGCGTCGGCGACGGCAACCCGCTGGTCGTCGGGGAGCTGCGCAGCGCCGACGAGGACGCGCCCACGGTCATCATCTACGGGCACTACGACGTCCAGGGCGCCGACCCCGTCGACCTCTGGCACAGCCCGCCGTTCGAGCCCGAGATCCGCGACGGCCGGATCTTCGCCCGCGGCGCCGCCGACGACAAGGGCAACTTCCTCCCGCTGCTGCACGCCGCCTGCGCGCTGGCCGAGGCCGGCGAGCTGCCGGTCCACGTCCGCGTGGTGATCGAGGGTGAGGAGGAGGCCGGCGGCGAGTCCATCGCGGCCTGGCTGGCCGCCGACGAGCGCGGCGCCGACGCCGCCATCGTGTACGACAGCGGCATGGTCGGCCCGGACCTGCCGGCGATCACCGTCGGCCTGCGGGGCGTCGTGCTGCTGACCTTCGACGTGCGCGCGGCCGCGCGCGACCTGCACTCGGGCATGTTCGGCGGATCGGCCCTGAACTCGCTGCATGCGCTGCACGCCGCGCTGGCCAACGTCCTCCCCGGCCCCGACGGCCGCGTCCGCGACGAGCTGCGCGTCGGGATCGCGCCGATCGCCGACGCCGAGCGGGAGTCGTGGAAGGCGCTGCCCAGCGGCGACGAGGGCCTGGCGCAGGCCGGCGCGCGCCCCGCCTACCCTGGCGCCGGCGCGGAGTACGTCGAGCGCAACGGCAGCGACACGGCGGTCGACGTCAACCAGATCGTCGCCGGCGACGCGCGCACGGTGATCCCCGCCGTCAGCCGCGCGACCGTCTCCATCCGCCTCGCCCCCGGCCAGGATCCCGACGCGATGGGCGCCGAGCTGCTGCGGCTCCTGCGCGAGGGCCTTCCCGACGGCGCCGAGCTGGAGGTCGTCAGCTCCCACAGCGCTCAGCCCGCGCTCTTCCCGGTCGACACGCCCGCGATCCAGCTGGCCGGGCAGGCCCTGGAGCGCGCCTGCGGCGTCGCGCCGGCGTTCACGCGCAGCGGCGGGTCGATCCCGATCGTCGCCGACTTCGGCGCCAAGGGCATCCCGACGATCGTCACCGGCTTCGTGCTGCCCGACGACCCGTTCCACGCGCCCAACGAGTCGTTCTCGCTGCGCGGGCTCGAGCTCGGCGAGGCCAGCGCGCGCGAGCTGCTGATCGGCCTGGCCGACCTGAAGTCCGCGTAGGTGCTTGGCGCGCGCAAAGACGTATCTGTCTCCTCCGCACCAAGGAGCGTGCGCGGCGCGCGCAGCGGCGCGCTTGGCCTCCTCGTCCCCGTCGCCGTCTCGCTCCTGCTCGCGGCGATCGTGTGGGCGGTCGCGGCGCCCGCGCGCTTCGTCAACTACGACACCGAGTACGCGCTGCTGTGGGGCCACGACCTGGTCCACGGCCGCACGCCGGACTACTCGGTCGCCTTCGCCCCCACGCCCCACCCGCTGGCCGAGCTGCTGGGCGCGCTCGGCTCGCTCGTCTCGGTCGGCTTCGGCGAGGGGCTGTTCGAGGTGCTGGCGTTCCTGTCGCTGGGGATCTTGGGGTGGTTGACGTTCGCGCTGGGTCGCGCGTGGTTCGGCACCGCGGCGGGCGTCGTCGCGGCGGCGATCGTCCTCACGCGCGAGCCGATCCTCAGCTACGGGATCCGCGCCTACGTCGACATCCCCTACATCTGTCTGCTGCTCGGCGGGCTGCTGGTCGAGACGCGGCGCCGGCGCGCCGGGACGCCGGTGCTCGTCCTCTTCGCGCTCGCCGGCCTCCTGCGCCCCGAAGCCTGGCTGTTCGCCGCCGCCTACGCCGCGTGGCTGTGGCGCGGCGGCGCGCTGCGACCGATCCATGTCGCGCTCCTGGTCGGCGCGCCCGTGCTCTGGGCGCTCAGCGACCTGGCGATCGCCGGGGACCCGCTGCACTCGCTCACCGGGACGCGCTCCACCGCCGAGGACCTCGGGCGCATCACCGGACTGCGGCATGTCCCGACGACGCTGCCGCGCCGCCTCGGCGAGATCCTGCGCGAGCCGGTGCTCTTCGGCGCGGTCGTCGGCGGCGTGCTGACGCTCTGGCGGCTGCGCTCGCGCGCGGTGCTGGGCGCGGTCGCCGGCGTGCTCGCCGTGGGCGCGTTCTGCCTGCTGGCCGCCGCCGGACTCTCGATCCTGACGCGCTACCTGCTGCTGCCCGCGGTCATCCTCGCGCTGTTCTGCGGCGCGGGCGTGGCGGGCTGGACGGCGCTGGCCCGCGACGACCCGTGGCGCACGCGCTGGATGGCGCTCTCGGCGCTGACCGTGCTCTTGTTGGTGGCCTTCGTTCCCTCGCAGGTCAGTCGCCTGCGCAACACGCGCAGCGCGCTGATCGCGCAGACGCGCATCCTCGACGAGCTGCACCAGATCGCCCGCGACCACCCGCT
>JAOPZP010000299.1 GCA_025964055.1 Conexibacter sp. | reverse complement strand
GCGGCGAAGGCGACGGCGAAGCGGGCGGGCGACATGGAACCGATGATGATGCCTACGAGATCCGGACGCCATGCCCGGGTAGCGTCCGGGGCGTGACCGATGCCGCCCTCGAGCAGGCCCTGGAGCGCATGCGGGCCGACGGCGCCGGGGAGCCGGTCCTCGCCGCGTTCCGGCAGCGCTTCGCGCAGTTGCGCGACCCAGTCGCCGGGCTGCTGCCCGGCGACGAGCTCGAGCCGGTCCACGACGTGCCGGCGCTGGAGGAGCTCGACGACGACGCGGCGGCGGCTGCCGGGATCCTCGACCGCGTCGCCGTGATCAAGCTCAACGGCGGCCTCGGAACGAGCATGGGGCTGCAGGGCCCCAAGTCGCTGGTCGAAGTCAAGCCCGGCCAGACGTTCCTGGACGTCATCGCCGCCCAGGTCCGCGCCCTGCGCGAGCGCCACGGCGCGCGCGTGCCGCTCGTGCTGCTCGACTCCTTCTCCACGCGCGACGCCACGCTCGCCGCCCTGGCCGAGCGCCACGGCGATCTCGCCGCCGACGTCGCGCCGGACTTCCTGCAGAGCCGCGAGCCGAAGCTGCGCGCCGACACCCTCGCGCCCGTCGACTGGCCGGCCGACCCCGGGCTGGAGTGGTGCCCGCCCGGCCACGGCGACCTGTACGTGTCGCTCGCCGCGTCCGGGATGCTCGCGCAGCTGCGCGCCGCCGGCTACGACTGGGCCTTCGTGAGCAACAGCGACAACCTGGGCGCCGAGGTCGAGCCGCACATCCCCGCCTGGGCCGACGCGCACGGCGTGCCGTTCGTCATGGAGGTCGTGCGCGGGACCGCCGCCGACCGCAAGGGCGGCCACATCGCTCGGCGCGACGGGCGCCTCGTCCTGCGGGAGACGGCCCAGACGCCGCCCGGTGACGCGTCGTTCACCGACGTCGACCGCTGGCGCTACTACAACACCAACAACCTCTGGGTCGACCTCCGGGCGCTCGAGCGCCTCATGGACGCCGAGCCCGGAGGTCCGGCGCTGCCGCTGATCGTCAACCGCAAGACGGTCGACCCGACCGATGCCGCCAGCCCCGACGTGCTGCAGTTGGAGACCGCGATGGGCGCCGCGATCGGCGCGATCGACGGCGCGCAGGCGGTGCTCGTTCCGCGCACGCGGTTCGCGCCGGTCAAGACCACCGACGACCTGCTGGTCGTCCGCTCCGACGCCTACACCTTGAACGACGACGGCCACCTCTCCCCCACGTTCGACGCCCCGCCGGTCGTCGCGCTCGACCCCCAGCACTACCGTCAGCTGCCGGCGATGGAGCAACGCTTCCGGCACGGACCGCCATCGCTGCGCGCGGCGCGGAGCCTCACCGTCCACGGCGACGTCACCTTCGGCGCCGGCGTGACGATCCGCGGCGACGTCGTCCTCGACGGCCCCACCCACGTGCCCGACGGCGAGGTCCTCGCCGGATGACGAACCCGGAGCGCGTGGTCGCCTTCGGGCCCGGCCGCGTGAACCTGATCGGCGAGCACACCGACTACAACGGCGGGCTGAGCCTGCCGTTCGCCATCGCGCAGGGCGTCACGGTGACCGCGACGGCGATCGACGGCGACGACCTCGTCGCCGTCGCGCGCGACCTCGGCGAGGACGACACCTTCGCGCTGGGCGACCCGCCGCGCGACGCCGACGGCTGGCGCGCGTTCGTGCGCGGCGTGGCTGCGGAGCTCCAGGCCGACGCGCTGCCGGTCCGCGCGGCGCGCCTGGAGATCACCGGCGACCTGGCGCGCGGCTCGGGCCTCTCGTCGTCGGCTGCCCTGGAGGTCGCGCTCTGCCTGGCGCTGTTGGGGCTCGCGGGCGAGGACGACCCCGACCGTCCCGCGCTCGCGCGCCTGTGCTCCCGCGTGGAGAACGACTGGGTCGGCGCCCAGACCGGCCTGCTGGACCAGACCGCCGTGCTGCTCAGCGAGCCCGGCGCCGCGCTGCGCATCGACTTCGCGACGATGGCGACGACGCCGGTCCCGCTGGATCTCGGCGACTGGCGCCTGGCGACGCTCGACTCCGGCGAGACGCACGACCTGGCGACCGGCGGCTACAACGAGCGGCGTACCGAGTGCGCCGAGGCCGTCCGGCTCCTGGGCGTCGACCGCCTGAGCGCGGCGAGCCCCGGCGCCGCGGCGCAGCTGCCGGACCCGCTGGACCGTCGCGCGCGCCACGTGCTCGAGGAGAACGCCCGCGTGGACGCGACCGTCCGCGCGCTGCGCGACGGCGACCTGGCCGAGGTCGGCGGGCTGCTGGACGCGTCGCACGCCAGCCTGCGCGATCTCTACGACGCCTCGACCCCGGCGGTCGAGCGGACGGTCGACGGCCTGCGAGCGGCCGGAGCGGCCGGTGCCCGCATGGTGGGCGGCGGGTTCGGCGGCCACGTGCTGGCGCTGCTGCCGCCGGGCGTCGCCGTGCCGGAGGGCGCGGTGGAGGTCGTCCCGGGCGCGGGGGCGCGGTTGCTGGGCTGAGGGTACGTCCCGCGCGCAGCGGGTAGGGAGGAGCCGGCACAGAGCAGATGGCTTCCACCGCGCACGCAGACATCCTGACCGCCTACGACGGCGTCGAGGAGCTCTCGAGCTTCTCGACGCAGGAGCTGGCGGAGTACCGCGCCGGCCTGCTGGAGCGCACCGCCGGCCAGACGACGTTCATCGCCGAGCGACTGCGGCCCGGCGCGGCTGCGCTCGAAGTCGGCAGCGGCAACGGCCGGCTGCTGATCGACCTCGCTCGCCGCGGGGCGATCGCCCGCGGCGTCGGCCTGGAGGTCGCCGAGAGCCGGGTCGCCTTCGCCCAGGAATGGGCAGCGTCCTCGGACTTGGACACGGTGCGCTTCCTCTGCGCCGACGCCCTCACGCAGCCGTACGAGCCGGCCGGCGCTGCCCTCTGCATCACCGGGACGTTCGCCTACTTCGATGCGATCCAGCCCGGCGGCGGAGGGACGGTGCTGGCCAAGCTTTGCCAGGCGCTGCCGCCCGCGGGCATGCTCGTGCTCGAGATCTACCCGCACCCGTCGTGGCGACGCCTGCTGGAGGAGACCGGCGACGGGACGCTGAGGCTCTGGCACGAGCTCCCGCCCGAGGACCCCTGGCGGTTCTATCTCAGCGAGCTGCACCTGGACCGCGACAGCCAGATCCTCACGCATCGCAAGACCTTCATCCACCGCACCAGCGGCGAGATCGACGACAGCCGTTGCGAGCACCTTCGCCTGTACGACGGTCCGTCGGTCACGACGGCTCTCGCCGAGGCCGGCTTCGGCGACGTCGACCTCTTCGGCGACTGGACGGGCAAGCCGCACGAGCCCTCCGACGAGCTGCTGATCGCCGTCGCGCGGGCACAGGGCTAGGCAGGCCCGTTCTAAGCCCGCGGCTCGGCCTCGCCGTCCGCCTCGGCCAGCTGGCGCCCGAGCGGCCGCAGCAGGCCCCAGGCCACGAAGAACGCGCCGAGCGCCAGCATCCCGAGCCCGGCGATCAGGTTGATGTGCACGCCGGCCGCCTTGGCGATCTCGGCGTGGGAGTCGCCCAGGCCGGTGACCGTCAGGATCGCCCCGTAGAGCAGGAACAGGCCGCCGATGATCCGCCGCAGGTCGAAGAGGTTCGCGGCCTGGGCCTCCCGGCCGCCGATGCCCTCTCCCCCGCGCTCGCCGTCGTTCTGCGGTGCTTGGCTCATGGCTCTCGGTCACTCCCTAGAAGAAGATGATGGTGAGGACGGCGCCGGCGGCGATCGCGCCCAAGCCGAGCAGCTTCGGGGACTCCCACCAGCTGCGGTGCACGGCCGCGGCGGCGGCGTCCTCCTGGTTGACCATGCCCCACACGAGGCCCTGAAGCTCCTCGACCGGCTTGGGCCTGGTCACCAGCGACACGGCGACGGTGACGACCGCGTCCACGACGAACGCAGCGCCGGCGCCCCAGAACGACTCGTCCAGGTCGGAGCCGAACGTGAACCACCCGGCCCACTTGTACCCCACGTAGGTCACCAGCGCGGCGATCGTCCCCGCCACGAGCCCCCAGAGGCCCGCCGCCGGCGTCATGCGCTTCCAGAACATGCCGATGATGAACGTGGCGAACAGCGGCGCGTTGAAGATCGAGAACAGCGCCTGCAGGTAGTTCATGAGGTTCTGGTAGCCCGACGCGATCAGCGCGGTCCCGATCGCCACCACGATGCCGCCGATCGTCACGTAGCGGCCGATGCGGATGTAGAACGCGTCGTCGCGGTCGCGGGCGATGTACGGCTCCACGATGTCGGTCGTCACCACCGTGTTGAACGCGCTGACGTTCGCCGCGACGCCGGCCATGAACGACGCCATCAGACCCGTCAGCGCGATGCCGAGCATCCCGTTGGGCAGGTACTGGTTCATCAGCAGCGGGATCGCGTTGTTGTAGGCGAGGTCCCCGCCGCTGCCCAGGTGCGGGACCTTCCACAGCGCGATCAGGCCTGGGATCACCACGACGGCCGGGATCAGCAGCTTCGGGTAGGCGCCGATCAACGGGGTGCGCTGGCCGGCCGAGAGGTCCCTGGCCGACAGCGCGCGCTGGACTTCGGCGAAGTTGGTGGTCCAGTAGCCGAACGACAGGATGAACCCGAGGCCGAAGACGAGGCCGATCCAGGTCGCGCCGATCGGGTTGGTCACGTGCCCGGGGTCGGTGCCCTGCAGGGCGTGCAGGCCGGCCTCGCCGATCTTGGACTGCCCGATCTTGTCCTTCAGGCCGCCCCAGCCCCCGGCGTCGTGCAGGCCGACGATCGTCAGCGGGATCAGCGCCGCCATGATCACGAAGAACTGCAGCACCTCGTTGTAGATCGCCGAGGACAGGCCGCCGAGCGTGATGTAGGCCAACACGACCCCGGCGGCGATGACGATGCCCAGGAGGATCGGCCAGCCCAGCAGGAGCTTCAGCACGAGGGCCAACGCGAACAGGTTGACGCCGGCGATCAGCACGGTCGCCAGCGCGAAGGTGATGCTGTTGAACAGGTGCGACTGCTTGTTGAACCGCAGCAGCAGGTACTCCGGGACCGACCGCACCTTCGACCCGTAGTAGAACGGCATCATCACCAGGCCGAGGAACACCATCGCCGGGACGGCGCCGATCCAGTAGTAGTTGACGGTCGCGACGCCGTACTGCGCGCCGTTGGCGCCCATGCCCAGGATCTCGGTGGCGCCCAGGTTGGCCGACACGAACGCCAGGCCCGTGATCCACGCCGGCAGCGACCGGCCCGAGAGGAAGTAATCGAGGCTCGTCTTGACGTAGCGCTTGGCGATGAAGCCGATGCCGAGGACGACGACGAAGTAGATGCCGAGGATCGCGAAGTCGAGAGCGTTCGTGTCCAACCGGATCTGCGCGGCGGCAAGCATGGCGGGTCAGTTCCCAGACATGGCACGTCGCTAAACCGGGCGCTTGCGGTCGCCGCCGCGCTCGGTAGCGTCCCGGCCGTGACCGACCCGCCCGGCCGCCTGCATGCCGCGATCGCCGAGCTGGCGCTGTTCAACGACGACCCGGCCGCCGGCGGCATCACCCGCGAGGTGTACACGCCGACCTACGCCGGCGCGCTCGAGCGGGTTCAGACGTGGATGCGCGACGCCGGCCTGGAGCTGCGCGTCGACGCGATCGGCAACCTCTTCGGCCGCTGGGCCGGGACCGAACCCGGTGCGCCGGTCGTGCTGACCGGCTCGCACGTCGACACGACGCTGAACGCCGGCGCCTACGACGGCGTCCTCGGCGTGCTGGGCGCCATCGAGGCGGTGCACCTCCTCCGCGACCGGGGCTTCACGCCGCGGCGCTCGATCGAGCTGGTGGCGTGGGCCGGCGAGGAGCCGCGGTTCGGCACCGGCTGCGTGGGCTCCCGCGCGGCGGCCGGCGAGCTGTCGCGCGCCGACCTCGACCGGCTCGTCGACCGCAACGGCATCTCGATGGCCGCGGCGCTGGCGGCCGCCGGCCTGAACCCCGACCGGCTCGCCGCCGCGCGGATCGACGCGCCGACGGTGCACGCGCTCGTCGAGCTGCACATCGAGCAGGGCATCGTCCTGGAGACCCACGGCGAACCGATCGGCGTCGTGACCGCGATCGCCGCGCCCCACGACTTCCGCCTGACGTTCACCGGCGCGGCGACCCATGCGGGCGCCACGCCGATGGGCCTGCGCCGCGACGCGCTGGTCGGCGCCGCCGAGGCCATCGTCGCGATCGAGCGGATCGCGCGCGCCTCGTCGAGCGGCACGACGGTCGGCACCGTCGGCGTCGTGCACGCGCGCCCCGGAGCGATCAACGTCGTGCCCGGCACCGTCGAGCTCGACGTCGACGTGCGCGACAGCGACGCGGCCGCACGTGAGGCCGTCGTGGCCGCGATCGTCGACGCGGCCCGGAAGATCGCGGACGCGCGGGACATGGAGGTCGCGGTGCACGAGATCGTCGAGGACGTGCCGGTCGCCTGCGACCCGGCCGTCGTGGCGGCCGCGTCGGAGGCGTGCGCCGAGCTCGGACTGACGCCGCGCCTGATGACCAGCGGTGCCTACCACGACGCCATGATCATGGGTCGTCGCCTGCCGGTCGGGATGATCTTCGTCCCCAGCCGTGGCGGCGTCAGCCACCACCCCGACGAGTACACCGCGCCCGAGGAGCTCGACCGCGGCGTGGCGGTGCTGGCGGGCACGCTGGCGCGGCTGGCCGGCTGAGGTCGCGCAACCCCGGCGCCCGTCGCGCCTCAGGGCGTCAGTGCACTTCCTGGATCGTGTTGCCGCCGTCGACCACCAGTGCCTGCCCCGTCACGTAGCTCGCGCCGTCGGACGCCAGGAAGGCGACCGCGGCGGCGACCTCGTCGGGCCGGCCCGGACGGCCGACCGGCGTGTTGCGTCCGGCCTCGCCCTCGGCGACGGTTGCCGACCCGGTCGCGATCCAGCCCGGCGAGACGCTGTTGGCGGTGACGCCATGCGGCCCGGCCTCCAGCGCGATCGCGCGCATCAGGCCGTCGACGCCGCCCTTGCCGGCGCCGTAGCCGCCGTTGCCGTAGGCGGTGACCAGCGGCCCGGTCACCGAGGAGACGAACACGATGCGGCCGTGGCCCTTGTCGATCATGCCGGGCAGCACCGCGTGCGCCGCGTGGAACGCCGTGTCGAGGTTGAGCGCCAGCTCCAGCCGCCAGTGCTCGGGCGTCATGTCGACGATCGCCGGCGAGGGCACGTCGACGCCCTGCTGCACCATGCCGGCCGCGTGGACGAGGACGTCCACCGGACCGCCGTGCGCCCGGGACGCCTCGGCGACGATGCGCGTCGCGGTGGCCGGATCGGTGAGGTCGCCGATGTGCGGGGTGGCGTGGATGCCCTCACCGGCCAGCTCGCGGACACGCTGCTCGATGCGATCGGTCGTCGAGGCGATGGCGACGCCGGCCCCCTCGCGGCCCAGCCAGCGGGCGCAGGCCAGGCCGATCCCAGCCCGGTTTCCGGCGCCCGTCACCAGGACGGTGCGCCCGGCCATCGGCCGCGCGACGGCCATGTCAGCCGAGGTAGTCCTCGACGGTCCCCTGGTCGCGCAGCGTGGCGGTGTCGGGATCCTCGCCGGCGTTGCGCTTGGCCTTGCGCTGGCGCAGCAGATCCCACAGCTGGTCGAGCTGGATCCGGATCTCCGCCAGCCGCTTGGCGTCGGCGGCGATCACGTCGTCATGGCCCGTCTCGGCGGCGTCGGCCTCTTGCGCGCGGAGCTTCTGCTCCTCGGCCTCGAGCGCCTCGATGCGGTCGCGGATCTGGTCGTCGTCCATGCAGCCAAATGTACCGGCGCGCCGCCGCGATCATGCGATGCCGACAGATCGTCTAGAAGCCGTCGCGCCAGACGTCCTTGTACAGCAGGTACTCCGCGGGCCCGGCGACGCCCGCCGTGAAGCCCTGCGGGCAGTAGGGCGCCATGTAGATGAAGTCGCCGACGACGACCTCGTGGGCGTCCTCGCCCAGGATGTAGGTGCCGCCGCCCTCGGTCATGTAGAGCCCGTGCTCCTCGTCGTGGACCTCGATCTTGTCGAGGCCGACGCCCGGCGCGAAGCGCAGCAACGACATGTTGAAGTCCCACCCCGGATCGGCGACGGGCAGCAGCTCGCGCCGGGTGAACCCCGGCACCGCGGTCTCGGCGAACGGCTCGTCGGCGCGGTGCCCGGCCAGCGCCCCGGGCGCGTCGGAGCCCGAGTGCGGCTCGTGGCGGCGCTTGACGATCAGGATCCGCGCCGCCGTGGCGCCGGCCCGGATGTCGTACGACGACCAGCTCGGCAGGTAGGCGAAGGCTCCGGCGCCGAGCGGATGCGCGGTGCCCTCGGCCAGCAGCACGGCCGAGCCGTCCAACCCGTAGAAGAACGTCTCGAAGCCCGCCTCGACGCTGCGGACCGTGCCGCCCTCGGGCGCCAAGGACACCAGGTACTCGCCGATGCGCGACGGCGCCAGGCGTGGCGTCACGAGCTTGACGACCGGCTGGTCGCCGTACTCCGGCAGCCGGCTCGGGTAGTGGTTGGCGGGTGTGACCACGGTGTAGCCGCGGCCCAGCGTCCCGCGCGACGTCGGCGTCTCGCCCGTCATGTGCCGCTCTCCTCGTCGTGGACGACCAGCTCCTCCGGGCGCACGGGCGCCCGTCTCAACGCGTGGCCGGTGGCCGCGCGCAACGCCGCCAGGATGGCCGGCGTCGAGGAGATCGACGGCATCTCCCCCGCCCCGCGCAGACCGTAGGGCGTGGCCGGGTCGCCGAGCTCGAGGACGATCGCCGGCACGGGCGCGGCGTCGACGATCGTGGGGATCCGGTAGCCGCCGAAGCTGCCGTTCTGGACGATGCCGCCGTCGGTCAGCAGCTCCTCGCTGAGCGCGAGGCCCAGGCCCTGGATCGAGCCGCCCTCCAGCTGGCCCTCCAAGGCCATGGGGTTGACCGCGCGGCCGACGTCCTGGGCGATCGCGAGCTCGACGACGCGGGCCAGGCCGAGCTCGACGTCGACGTCGACCACCGCGCGGTGCGCGACGAACGCGAAGCCGGCGTGCACGTCGCCCTGGCCGGTGACCGGGTCGAGCTCCCCGG
Source organism: Conexibacter sp. (assembly GCA_025964055.1). Classification (GTDB taxonomy): domain Bacteria; phylum Actinomycetota; class Thermoleophilia; order Solirubrobacterales; family Solirubrobacteraceae; genus Baekduia. The sequence goes on along the minus strand of JAOPZP010000299.1, from coordinate 140 downwards.
TGGGATCGTGGCGGTAGGTGCGGGTCTCCTCGACGGGCTCGTCGCCGAGCAGCTCGGACAGCGTGAACGCGGCCTGGCCGTCGCGCAGGACGCGCCCGCCGGCGATCGACAGCACCGCGCCGTCGGCGCCGCCGAGCGCC
>JAOPZP010000256.1 GCA_025964055.1 Conexibacter sp. | reverse complement strand
GCGTTGCTACCTTGTCGGTGCCGCCGCGTCCTCCTCGCCCTCGTCTTCGACGGGGCGGCCTCCATGACCGAGCAGATCACTCCTCTCGACGAGCGCGACGGCCCGCGCGACGAGTGCGGCGTCTTCGGGATCTACGCTCCCGAGCACGACGTCTCGCGCCTCGCCTACTTCGCCCTCTACGCCCTGCAGCACCGTGGTCAGGAGTCGGCGGGCATCGCCGCCGCCGATCGCGGGGGCTACATCATCACCCAGCGCGCGCTCGGGCTGGTGAACCAGGTCTTCAAGGAGCACGACCTGCGGGCGCTCGCCGGCGACCTGACCATCGGTCACGTCCGGTACTCGACCACCGGCTCCAACGAGTGGGAGAACTCCCAGCCCGTGCACCGCAGCGCGGGCGCCAACGGCAACCGCGAGCTGGCGCTCGCCCACAACGGCAACCTGATCAACGCCGTCGAGCTGCACGCCGAGCTCCGCGCCCAGGGCGTCCAGTTCAGCTCGACCTCGGACTCCGAGATCATCGCCGCGCTGATCTCCACGAACCCGGCCGAGAAGCTCGAGGACGCCGTCGCCGACGTGCTCCCGCGCCTGAAGGGCGCGTTCTCCACGGTCGTCATGACCAACGACAAGGTCGTCGCCTTCCGCGACCCCGCCGGCCTGCGGCCGCTCTCGCTCGGCCAGCTCGACGGTCGCTTCTGCGTCGCCTCGGAGACCTGCGCGTTCGACATCATCGGCGCCAAGGCGATGCGCGACGTGCTCCCCGGCGAGGTCGTCACGCTCTCGGAGAAGGGGTTGTCGACCAAGCAGGTCGTCAGCGGCGAGCGCGAGGCGTTCTGCGTCTTCGAGTACATCTACTTCGCCCGCCCCGACTCGCGCATGAACGGCGAGCTGCTGCAGGCGGCCCGCGGGCGCATGGGCGAGATCCTCGCCCGCGACGCGCCGGTGCCCGGCGCCGACCTCGTCATCGCGGTGCCCGACTCGGGCAACCCCGCCGCTCGCGGCTTCGCCCGCGCCGCCGGCCTGCCGCAGGACGACGGGCTGATCAAGAACCGCTACGTGGCCCGCACGTTCATCCAGCCCGGCCAGGAGCTGCGCAAGCACGGCCTCCGGCTGAAGTTCAACCCGCTGCCGGAGATCGTCGGCGGCAAGAAGCTCGTCGTCGTCGACGACTCGATCGTGCGCGGCAACACCACGCGCCAGATCGTGCAGATGCTGCGCGACGCCGGCGCGGCCGAGGTCCACATGCGGATCTCCGCGCCGCCGATCAAGCACCCGTGCTTCTACGGCATCGACATGAGCAAGCGCGAGGAGATGATCGCGCACAACCGGACCCCGGCCGAGGTCGCCGCCGAGCTCGGCGCCGACTCGCTGGCCTACCTGTCGCTGGCCGGCGTCTACGAGGCCGTCAACGGCGACCGCGCGCGCCACTGCGACGCCTGCTTCTCCGGCGAGTACCCGCTGCCGGGGACCGAGGCCGGGCAGGCCAAGGACGCGTTCGAGCTTCCGCTCGCGTCCAGCGGCGTCTGACGCACACGCGTCCGAGATGGTGGGGTCGGTGTCCTTGCTGCCACGGCCGCGAGGCGCCACGATGGGCCGATGCGCACCGTCGTCCTCGCCGTCGACCAGACCCAGGCGCTCGACGTCATCGGGCCGGTGGAGGTCTTCGACGCCGCCACGCAGCTCGTGCGCGCGCGGTCCCGCGATGCCGCCGGCTACGACGTCCAGGTCGTCACGCCGGGTGGCGGCGACGTCGCGCTCAGCAACGGCCTGCGCCTGAGCGCCGGGCCGCTGCCGTCGCGTCGCGCGCTGGCCGGGATCGACACGATCCTGGTGGCCGGTGGCGCCGGGGTGCGCACGCTGGCACCCGACGACGAGGCGATCGCGTGGCTGCGGAGCGCTGCGCCGCACGCCCGGCGGATCGCGTCGGTCTGCACCGGCGCGTTCGCCCTGGCGGCCGCCGGGCTGCTGGAGGGCCGGCGCGCGACGACCCACTGGGCGCACTGCCGCGACCTGGCGTGCGCGCACCCGAACGTCGAGGTCGACCCCGAGCCGATCTACGTCCGCGACGGCGCCGTCTGGACCTCGGCCGGCGTCACGGCGGGCATGGACCTGACGCTGGCGCTCGTCGAGGACGACCTCGGCCGCGAGGTCGCGCTGGAGGCCGCCCGGTGGCTCGTGCTCTTCCTCAAGCGCCCCGGCGGCCAGGCGCAGTTCAGCGCCGGCCTCGCGGCGCAGAGCGCGGTGCGCGAGCCGCTGCGGGCGCTGCAGGACTGGATCGCCGACCACCTCGACGCCGACCTGTCGGTCGGCGCGCTCGCGGCGCGGGCGTGCCTCAGCGAGCGCCAGTTCGCCCGCGCCTGGCGCGCAGAGACCGGCCTGACGCCGGCCGCCTACGTGCTGGCGCTGCGCGTCGAGCGGGCACGGGCGCTGCTGGAGGACGGCCAGAGCGTCGACGCCGTCGCGCGCGCCGCGGGCTTCGCCAGCGCCGAGGTGCTGCGGCGGGTCTTCCACCGGCGCCTGGGCGTCGGCCCGTCGGACTACCGCGCGCGCTTCCGCGCCGCGGCGTGACGTGAACTCACCAACGACCCGGAGGCCCGTGCCCACCATGCTCGACATCGTCATCCCGATCTACGACGACTTCACCGCGCTGGACGCCGTCGGCCCGTACGAGGTGCTCTCGCGCGTCGGGCGCGTGCGGTTCGTCGGCGTGCAGCCCGGCCCCGTCGTCACCGACAACGGCATGCTGACCGTGCTGGCCGAGGCGTCGCTGGCCGACGCGGCCGCGCCCGACGTGGTGGTCGTGCCCGGCGGCGTCGGCACGCGCGCGCTGACGACCGACGCCGTCTGGCTGGACTGGCTGCGCGGCGTGCACGCGACCAGCACCTGGACGACCTCGGTCTGCACGGGCTCGCTGCTGCTCGGCGCGGCCGGGATCCTCGACGGGCTGCGGGCGACCTCGCACTGGCTGGAGCTCGAGACGCTGCGCCGGTACGGCGCCGAGCCGACCGGGCAGCGCGTCGTGGAGCAGGGCAAGGTCATCACCGCCGCCGGCGTGTCCGCGGGGATCGACATGGCGCTGACGCTGGCCGCCCGGCTGGTGGGCGACGAGACGGCCAAGGCGATCCAGCTCGCGATCGAGTACGACCCGCAGCCGCCGTTCGACGCGGGGTCGGTGCAGAAGTCCGACCCGGCGGTCGTGGAGCGGATCCGCGGCGCGGTGGCGGCGCGCGAGGCGGCGTCACGGGAGCGTGCCGGCGTGTGACGCAGGTGTCCGGAAGGTGCGCCGTCTTCGCGGCGGCGCACCGGGACCTTCCGGACGCGCCGCTAAGGTCCGACGCCCTGCATGGATCTGCACGCCGCCCTCCACGAGCACTTCGGCTTCGACGACTTCCGCCCCGGGCAGGAGGCGGCCGTCCGCGCCGCCGCGTCCGGCCAGGACGTGCTCGTCGTCATGCCCACGGGAGCGGGCAAGTCGTTGTGCTACCAGCTGCCGGCGCTGGTGCGCGACGACCTGACGATCGTGGTCTCGCCGCTCGTGTCGCTGATGCAGGACCAGGTCGAGGCGCTGGAGCGCCGCGGGGTGGGCGGGGGCCGGATCGCGGCCGCCATCAACTCGCAACAGGACGCGTCCGTGAACGCCGACGCGCTGGCGCGCGCGCGGTCGGGGCAGCTCCGGCTGCTGTACGTCGCGCCGGAGCGCTTCTCCTCGCCCGGGTTCCTCGAGGCGATTCGCGAGGTGCCGATCGGCCTGTTCGTCGTCGACGAGGCGCACTGCGTGTCGCAGTGGGGCCACGACTTCCGGCCCGACTACTTCCGCCTGGCCGACGCCGCACGGTGGCTGGGCGCCAAGGCGCTGGTGGCCTCGACGGCGACCGCGACGCCGCAGGTCGCCCGCGACATCGTCTCGCGGCTGGGCCTGGACCAGCCCGAGATCGTCAGCACGGGCTTCGACCGGCCGAACCTCAGCTTCGCCGTCGTGCCCTGCGCGACGACGGCCGACAAGCACGCCCGCATCGCCGCCGCGCTGCGCGAGGACGGTGCCCGCCCGGCGATCGTCTACGCGGGCACGCGCAAGGCCTGCGAGCAGCTCTCCGAGCGGCTGGGCGTCGACCTCGGCGTCGAGGTGCTGGCCTACCACGCCGGGCTCGGGCGCAACGAGCGCGCGGCGGCCCAGCGGCGCTTCATGGCCGGCGAGGTCGAGGTCGTCGTGGCGACCAACGCCTTCGGGATGGGCGTCGACAAGGCCGACGTCCGGACGGTCGCCCACGCGGTCGTGCCGCCGTCGATCGAGGCGTACTACCAGGAGGCCGGCCGCGCGGGACGCGACGGCGCGCCGGCCCGGGCGATGCTGTTCGCCGAGAAGCGCGACAAGGCGCTGCACGTGTTCTTCATCAACCGCTCGGAGACCACCGACGAGGTGCTCGAGCAGGTGGCCGGCCGGATCATGGCCGCGGGCGCCGAGGGCCGCTTCGACGTCGCGCTGCAGCAGCTCGACGGCGAGCCCGAGCGCGTGCGCGCGATCGTCGGGCACCTGGCGCGCGCGGGCGTCGTGCAGCCGGCGCCCTCGCCGATGGACCGCATCCGCGGCCGGATCGTCGGCGCGTTCGACGGCCGGGCCCGCGGCCTGGCGCGGACGTCGGCGGCCGAGGGTCAGCGTGCGCGCTGGAAGCAGTACCGCGCGGTCTGGGCGTTCGTGGAGGAGTCGGTCTGCCGGCGCAGGGCGATCCTGCAGCACTTCGGCGACCCGTCGGCGCCCGCGCCGCTGGGGCCGTGCTGCGACGTCTGCGACCCGTCGCTGGTGCCGGCGTCGCCGTCGCGCGCGATGGCGGGCGGAGGCGGAAGCAGCGCGGTCGCGGGCACGGCGCAGCACCGCTCGGTCGAGGACGCGATCCTCGCGGTGGTGCGCGTGGCGCGCCCGTCCATCGGCCGCACCCGCGTGGGCGAGGTGCTGCGCGGCGGGCAGGCCAAGGCGCTGATCCGCAACTCGTGGGACGGGCTTCCCGAGTACGGCACCTACGCCCACCTCACCGCCAAGGCCGTGCTGGACCGCATCGACGCGCTGCTCGACAGCGGCCAGCTCGAGACGACCGGCGGACCGCGGCCCGTGCTGCGCGTGGCGTCCGGCGCCGGTGGCCCGGACGGCGGGGCGGCGCAGCCGTCGCTGTCCTTCGAGGCCGCGTAGGTCGCTGATGGCCGGGATGCTGCGGGTCGGCGTGCTCGCCTCGGGGGGCGGCACGAACCTCCAGGCGCTGCTGGAGGGCGTCCACGAGCGTGAGGCGCGGATCGTCGCCGTCGCGACCGACCAGCCCGACGCGCTGGCGCTCGAGCGCGCACGCATCGCGGCCGTGCCCGCGGCGACCTTCCCGCGCGGCGCCTACCCCGACCGGGTCGCGCGCGACGTCGCCATCGGCGACTGGCTCGAGGCCCAGGGCGTCGAGCTCGTCGTGCTCGCCGGCTACATGGCGATCCTCGACGGATCGTTCATCGCCCGCTTCCGCGACCGGATCATCAACGTGCACCCGTCGCTGCTGCCGGCGTTCCCCGGTCTGGACGCGATCGGCCAGGCGCTGGACTACGGCGTGAAGGTCTTCGGCGTCACCGTGCACTTCGTCGACGAGGGCGTCGACACCGGCGCCATCATCCTGCAGCGCGCCGTCGAGCTCCCCGACGCGACCGGACCAGGAGCGGTGCTGGTCTCCCTGCGCCCGCTCGAGCACGCCCTGCTGCCCGAGGCGGTCCGGCTCATCGCCGCCGGCCGGGTCCATCGCGACCCAGCCCACCCGCGCCGGGTCGTGGTCGACGCGCTGTAGCGCTCAGCCGCCCGGCCTGGCGTCGTCGGACTCCGGGGAGTCCTCCTCCACCCGCGGCGCGCCCTCGGGATCCTCGCCCTGGCCCGCGGTGCCCTTGGTGTCCTCCCAGTCGCCCGCGACCGCCTCGCCCGGGTTGGCCTCCTCGCGGCGCGCCTGGGCAGCGCGCTCGGCTTCGGAGATGTGGCCGTCGAGGCGCTGGAGGCGGTGGTCGAGCTCGGCCGCGTCGCGCTCCAGTCGTGCCGCGGGGTCGTCGCCCGGACGGGTCTCGCTCATGGGTCGATGTTCCCCGCCGCGGGCCCATCCCATGCGGCCGGCGACCGCGGCCGCCGGGTGGACCGAATACCATCGCCCCATGGCCTCCGAGACCTCGCCCGAGGCGCTGACCGCGCCCGGGGCCGTCCGCATCCAGCGCGCCCTGCTGTCTGTCTCCGACAAGCGCGGCATCGTCGACTTCGCCCGCGGGCTCGCGGAGCTGGGGGTGGAGATCGTCTCCACCGGCGGCACCGCCGCGGCGCTGACCGAGGCCGGCCTCGAAGTCCGCCCGATCGGCGACTACACCGGCTTCCCGGAGATCATGGACGGCCGCGTCAAGACGCTGCACCCCAAGCTCTACGCCGGCCTGCTGGCCGTCCGCGACAACGAGGAGCACCTCGCCCAGGCCGACGAGCAGAACATCGAGTTCGTCGACCTCGTGTGCGTCAACCTCTACCCGTTCGAGCGCACCGCCGCCAAGCGGGGCGTGGGCGAGGCCGAGGTGATCGAGAACATCGACATCGGCGGCCCCACCATGCTGCGCGCCGCGGCCAAGAACCACGCCTACGCGGCCGTCGTCGTCAAGCCCGAGTCCTACGACGCGGTCCTCGAGGAGCTCCGCGACGCCGGCGGCACGCTGTCGATGCCCACGCGCGAGTCGCTGGCCGCCGAGGCCTTCGCCTACACCGCGCGCTACGACACCGCGATCGCCCGCTGGTTCGCGGAGAAGGGCGACGACTTCCCGCCGCTGGTCATCCGCGCGTACGAGAAGGTCGTCGACCTGCCCTACGGCGAGAACCCGCACCAGCGCGCGGCGTACTACGCGCAGATCGGCACGCGCATGAACGTGCTGTCGCAGGTCAAGCAGCACCACGGCAAGCAGATCTCCTACAACAACATCCTGGACCTCGACTCGGCGCGCACGATGGTGAGCGAGTTCGAGGTGCCGGCGTGCGTGATCGTCAAGCACAACAACCCGTGCGGCGCGGCCCTCGGCGCGACGCCGCTGGAGGCCTACGAGAAGGCCTTCGCGTGCGACCCGCTCAGCGCCTACGGCGGCGTGATCGCCTTCAACCGCAAGGTCGACGAGGCCACCGCCGCGCAGCTGCACCAGCAGTTCATCGAGGTGCTCATCGCGCCCGACTACGACGACGCGGCGCTGGCGATCCTGCAGCAGAAGCAGAACATCCGGATTCTCCAGGACCAGGAGCGCCGCCTGCCCGCGCTCGGCGAGCCCGAGATCCGCCAGGTCACCGGCGGGCTCCTGATCCAGGACCCCGACAACAGCCGCGACGACCGCGACGCGATGGAGGTCGTCACCGAGCGCCGCCCCACCGAGCAGGAGTGGGCCGACCTGCTCTTCGCCTGGCGGATCTCGCGCCACGTGAAGTCCAACGCGATCGTGCTCGCGCGCGGCCTCGCGACGCTGGGGATCGGGGCCGGCCAGATGAGCCGCGTCGACTCCGTGCGCCTCTCGGTGGAGAAGGCCCGCGTCGACTCGCTGCAGGGCAGCGCGCTGGCCTCCGACGCCTTCTTCCCCTTCGCCGACGGCCCCGAGCTGGCCATCGAGGCCGGCATCACCGCGGTCATCCAACCCGGCGGCTCGGTGCGCGATGACGAGGTCGTCGCGGCCGCCGACGAGGCCGGCGTCGCGATGGTGTTCACGAAGCGCCGGCACTTCCGGCACTAGGTGGAGCGGCTGGGGTCGGACCCGCCGGGTCCGTACGAGGCGTCGATCGGCTACTCGCGCGTCG
>JAOPZP010000208.1 GCA_025964055.1 Conexibacter sp. | reverse complement strand
CGGCGGGGATGTCCAGGCCGGCGACCGAGGTCACGGCGTTGGTCTTGGAGATCTTCTTGGACTCGAGGCGCTCGCGCTCGAGCATGTTGAAGAAGTCCATGTTGCCGCCGACGTTGAGCTGCGACGTGCGCTTGAGCTTGACGCCGCGCTCGTGGAACAGGCGCGCCAGCACGCGGTGCGTGATCGTGGCCCCGACCTGCGACTTGATGTCGTCGCCGATGACCGGTAGGCCGGCCTTCTTGAAGCGCTTGTCCCAGTAGTCCTCGCGGGCGATGAAGACCGGGATGCAGTTCACGAAGCCGCAGCCGGCCTCGATGACCTGCTCGACGTACCACTTGGTCGCCTGCTCGGAGCCGACCGGGAGGTAGGAGACGACGACGTCGGTGTGCGTCTCCTTGAGGATCGACACGATGTCGGCCGTCTCGCCCGACGCCTTGGTGATCTTCTGCGAGAGGTACTTGCCGAGGCCGTCGTGCGTCATGCCGCGGTACACCGGCACGTCGAGCTTCTTGGGGACCTTGTTGGTGAACTTGATCGTGTCGTTCGGGTCCGCCCAGATGGCCTGGGCGAGGTCCTTGCCGACCTTCGTCTTGTTGATGTCGAAGGCGCAGGTGAACTCGATGTCGCGCGGGTGGTAGCCGCCGAGATCGTTGTGCATGAGGCCGGGGATGGTCTCGTTGCGCTCGTCGTCGGCGTAGTGGTAGACGCCCTGAACGAGGGAGTTGGCGCAGTTGCCGACGCCGATGATCGCGACGCGGACCTTGTCGCGCTGGTAGCGGGCCGCGCCGTTCGTCGCGGGGGCCGCCGCCGTCTTCTTGGGAGCGGTGATGCCGTTGGTGCCATTGGTGCTCAAGGGGGAAATGCCTTTCTCGAAGTCCATCGTCAACCACCCCGCAAGCGGGTTGCGGTTACAGGAACCGGGCGACGCGGCAGGTGGTTCAGGCCGTGGCGGCAGGCTCGGTGAGAGCCTTCCGCACGTGGAAGATCCGCTGCAGGACGGTGATGGTGCTCAGCCCCGCGAGGACGTACACAGCGGGGGCGAGCAACTCGAAGTCTGCCAGACCGGCACCCTTGGCGAACAGCAGCCCGATGCTGAGGATCACGACCCGCACCGCGCGGGTCGCGATTCCGACCTTGCACTCGACCCCCAGCGCCTCGGCGCGGGCACGGGTGTAGCTGACCATCAGCGACGCCAGGACGGCGATCACGCAGGCCGCGACGGCGAACTGCATGTCGCGGGAGGCGAAGTACGCGGCGACGGCCGTGAGGACGACGCCCTCCTCGATGCGGTCCAGCGTCGAGTCCAGGAAGGCGCCGAACGGCGAGCCCTTGCCCGACATGCGCGAGTAGCGCCCGTCGAGGGTGTCGCAGACCGATCCGACGATGAACATCAGCCCGCCGAGGAAGAACAGGCGCTCGGCGACCAGGACCGCCGCGCCGACGCACAGCAGGAAGCCCGTCAGCGAGATCGCGTTCGGGGTCAGGCGCGACTCGATCAGCCGGTTGCGGACCAGCTCGCGGCGCTCGGTCGCTGCCAGCGGACGGCGGCCGCTGCGCGGGGAAGGTGACGAGGACATGGGGGGAAGGCCTTACGCGGTGGCTTTGGCGGGCGAGAAGGCCCACGCTTCGGGGCGCTTCTGCGCGAGCCACCGCGCAGCGTAGAAGCTCAGGCCGGCGGTCGCCGCACCGAGGAAGGCATCGAGGATCCAGTGGTTGCCCGTGGACACCACGACCCAGGCCATGAGCAACGGGTACAGCGCCCAGAAGACGCGCGCCGGACGCCACGTGACCATCTGCGACAGCGACCAGCCGATCAGCAGCGCGTTGCAGCAGTGCATCGACGGCACCGCGGCGTACGGGTTGAACAGCGCGTTGACCTTGACGTCGTTGTGGTCGACGCCGGTGAAGTTCGAGACCGCGTCCTGGAAGCCGAGCTCCGGGAAGAACCGCGGCGGGGCGGTCGGGTAGAGCATGTAGCCCATCAGCGCGATCGCCATGCCGACGATGAACATGTTGCGAACGAAGTAGAAGCGCTCGTTGTGCCACAGGTACATGTAGATCAGCGCAGCCAGGCAGATGGTGGTCTGCGCGTTGAGGTAGATCCAGCTGGCGACGTCCATCGCGAAGCTCCAGCCGCCCGTCCACGTCTGCACCGTCGGCTCGATGAACAGCCCGGTCGCCTGCTCGATGCCGATCAGGTGGCGGGCGTTCTGGAAGGCCGCGGTCGCTCCCTGCGGGTCGTCGATCGCTCCGCGGGTGAGCCGGTAGGCGTAGTACGCAGTGGCGAACAGGACGAGCTGCCGCAGCACGTCGAGCGGACCGTGCGGGAAGACCCTGCCCATGAGTCGTGTGAGACCGACCGGCATGGAGCCATCGATCCTACCGTTCACCGGCGGACGCGCGGAAGGGGGCAGCCCGTACCTAACAGGACCTAACCCGGTGAGCGGCCCCGATCGGCCACCCGCGCCGGCACGGGCGCGCGGGCCGGTCATCGCGTACAGCGGGGCCCCGTCGCCCGCACCCGCGACAGCGCGAAGTCGGTGGCCAGGCGGACGCGTCCCGGCGCCGTGACGGTGAGCTGCGTCCAGTCGCCGGCGGGGGCGACGCACCCGTGCCCGCGGACGATCCGCCAGTACGGCGTGAAGCGCACGCGCACGAGGATCCGGCCGGCGCGCGGCACGTCGAGGTCCACCGTGTCGCTGTCCATCGCGACCACGCGGGCACCCGCGCCCCTCGCCATCGGCGCCGCGGCGGCGACCGCGAAGATGCGCCAGTGCGCGTCGCGGTAGACCTCGCGCAGGTAGGGCGGCCGCGACCGCACCAGCGCCGCCTCGGCGGCCGCCGAGTAGTCGATCGGCGCGTCGGCCAGCGCGACGTAGCGCACGGCGTTCTCGTCCAGCCAGCCCCGGTAGCGCGCCGCCGTCAGCGGCTGTCCGTCGTAGAAGAGGCCGTTGACCTTGCGGTCCAGCTGGCGCTCCCAGCCGCGCGCGAGCGGGACGGTCGGCGCGACCCGGGCCGACTCCCAGTGGTTGTCGGTGAACGGGATCTCGACGCGGAACGGGTCGCCCGGGCGCGTCGCGAGGAAGCGCAGCATCCCGTCGTAGTAGGAGGCCTGGACGGAGCGGTCGCGGGAGGCCTGGACCACGTCGTCGATCGGCGACGACACCTGCCAGTAGGCCAGCGGCAGCAGGAGCAGCAGCAGCGTGCGGCGCCGGTCGGGCCACAGCGCGATCGCCGCCAGCGGCCCGGCGAACACCGCGCCCAGACGCACCGCGTTGCCGCCCATCGGCGTGCTCAGCGCGCCGCTGACGACCACCAGCACGGCGTACAGCGCGACCCCGAGGCGCAACGTGCGCTGCTCGCGCGGCAGCAGGAAGAGCACCAGCAGCGTCGCGGCGAGGCTCGGCCAGAACGCCGAGGCGGTGAACGGGAAGTCGCCGCCCTCGGGGAAGAGGACGGTCAGCGCCAGGGCGGGCGCGAGCGTCGCGGCGCACAGCAGCGCGGTCAGCCGCAGGCGGCGGTGGGTCACGCCCCAGGCGACGAGCGCGAGCGCCAGGAACGCAGCGGCGACCGGGCTGGCCAGCGCCGTCGCGGCGCCGGCGACCGCGCACAGCGCCATCCGGCCGCGGGCCAGCGCCAGGATGGCGAGCAGGCCGGCGGCCAGGCCGAGCGCGAACGTCAGCCGGCCGGTGACCAGCGAGACCGCGGTCGCGGTGGCGAACCACAGCGCGGCCGGCCGCCCCTGCTCGCCGCGGGCCAG
>JAOPZP010000195.1 GCA_025964055.1 Conexibacter sp. | reverse complement strand
GCTTCACCGCGACGTTCGTCTCCGACGTGGACGCGATGCAGACCGAGCGGCGCGACTACGTGCCGGGCTGGCTGTGGACGCCGAGCGCGTTGCTGATGTTGGTGTTCTGCGCGCTGTTCGTGCTGGGCATCTCGACGGGGCTGGCGCGGGTGGCGGGGGAGGACGGGGGTGGCGCTCGCCTGCGCGGGCGGGGTCGGCGCGCAGCTCGCGCGTTGGTCGTGCCGCGGGGCGTGGTTCGTCGGCAGTGACGCGGGGAGGCCGGTGCGCGGCGGGCCCTCCGACAACCAAAGGCGCCTTCACAAAAGTAGGGCGCAAGGGCAACTGCACCGAGCGTGTGCTCCAGGCGACGCCGCGTCCTACGTGATCTCGCCGACCGCCCTTGCGGCGGTCGCGCCCGATCCGTCGCGGCAGCCCGACCAGCGCTCCGCGCGCTGGCTGCTGGCCGTCGCGGGCCGCATGGTCCGCGAGGTGGGTGACCTCATCACCGGGGCCGGCGCGGCCGGCAAGCCGCTGGCGGCGCTCGGCATCGAGAGCGAGGTGCGGTTCGCGTCGGCGAAGGATCGTGAGGACGTCTGGGCCGCCATCACCGCCGAGACCGCGGCGTGGCAGTTCCCGACGGGGATGGAGGTCGCCGCCGGTGCAGCGCCCCGAGACGGCGGTCCCTTCATCACCTGGGACCCACCGCACCGCCTCGTGATCCGCATGGAGTCTCCGGACGGCACCTTCAACGCCCTCGACTACGCGATCGAGGCGCGCGACGGCGGCACCGCGCACCTGCGCTACGTCCACAGCGGCATCCTCGCCGACGGGTGGGAGGACCAGTACAGCGTCGTCGGGATGAGCGCGCACCTGTTCGTGGACGGGGTCGACGCCGCGGCCGGCGAGGCGGCGCTCAAGGAGTGGTGGACGGCGTGTACGCGTAGGGGGCCTCACCGGCCTGGCCGGTGGGCTACGCCGTCGCGGAGACCGGCGTCGCGGGCGCCGCGCCCGCCGCCGCCTTCGCCGCGAAGTCGCCGATCGTCGCCGCGATCAGGCCCGGGTCGTCCCACATCGGGGTGTGGCCCACGCCGGGCATCGTGCGGAACGCGAGCCCGCGGATCTCCTCGCGCAAGCGCGGCGAGTGCACGGCCAGCGGGAGGATGCGGTCCTTGTCGCCCCAGGCGATGAGCACGGGGACGTCGATCTGATCGAGGTCGTGCAGCGCCGCGTCGCCGGTGCGCAGGACGGTGTAGACGTCCTCGACGATGTCGCAGCGGATCGAGGAGCGCGCCAGCGCGAGCGCCTCGGCCGCCGGCACCTGATGGCCGCGGGTCATGACGTCGCGCAGCGCGAGGCGGCGCAGGGTCGGCCGCGCCATGACGCGCGGCAGCATCTTCACCGACGCGGTCGTCGTCTTCTGCATCCGCGAGAAGACCTTGATGATCTGGTGCGCGGCGGCGTCGTCGCCGGGCCGCAGGCCGCCGGCGGGCGAGATGCCCACGACGCTGCGCGCCCGCCCGCGCTTGGCGAGCTCCAGCGCGAGCGCGCCGCCGAGCGAGTTGCCGGCCAGGTGCGCCGTCCCGACGCCGAGCTCGTCGAGGTGGCCCTCGAGGAAGTCGGCGGCGCGGGCGATCGAGTGCGGCGCCTCGCGCGGCGGCAGTGCCGTGCCGCCGTCGTGGCCGTGCAGCGTCGGCGCGATCACCTCGAAGCGCGGGACCAGCTCGGCGAGCACCGGCAGCCAGCAGCGCCACGTCGCGGTGAAGCCGTGGATGAGGACGAGCGGCTCGCCCTCGCCGGCGCGGTACAGGGCAGGGGAGATCTCGGGCATCGTCGGCGGATCGTACGCGTTCAGTGGACCCGGCGCGCCCGTCGCGGACCGCTCAGCCCGGCCCGTCGTCGCCGAAGGGGTCGTCGATGACGTCGCGGAACCGCGGGTCGTGGCGCAGCGCCTCGATGAACTGCTGACCCAGCGAGGTCAGCGCCAGCTCGTCGGCCTCCTGGACGGGGTCGGCGTCGGGCTCGGGCTCGGGCGTGGCCCGCCGGAAACGGGCACCGCAGCGATCGTCGCGTCGTGAAGGCATGTCTCTTAGACGCACCAGCGCGATCGCTGTGACCGGTCGCTGCTGCCGGACCGGTCCGGCCCGGCCGTCGGGGTGGGCGGGCGCGCCGCCGGCGGCCTCCTCAGCTCGCCGTGGCGCGGCGGCGCGGCGCGCGCGGCTTCTGGGTCGGGGTCGGGCGTCCGGCGCTGGGGTCCGGCGCGCCGATGGCGTCGAACAGCATCGTCACGAGCGCGGTGTCGGCGGCCTCGCCGGCCTTGCCGCCGTCGAGCCGCTTGGTCGCTGCCGCCTGGATCCTGTTGGCCTCGTCGACGAGCTTGGCCACGGCCTTGGACAGCTGCTCGACGCCCTTGGGATCGAGCGACAGGCGCAGCCGCGCCATGCGGGCATGGTCGCGGTCGAAGCCGCCGACGCTGGCCGCGCGCCCCGCGACGTCCATCGTCTGCTGCAGCTCGGCGCCGATCACCGCCTGCTTGGCGACGACCGAGACGCTCTCCCACGCGTCGCCGCCGCTCGTGGGGCGCGGCTTGGCCCGGTAGTGGTGCTCGATGGCGCCACGGCGCGGGGTCTCGCGGACGAGCTCCAGCAGCCCCAGCTCGTTGAGCTGGCGCACGTGGTAGGAGATCGTGCCGAGGGTGGCGTCGAGCACCTGGCTGAGCTCGACCGGGCTGGCCGCCTGCTCCTCGAGGATCCCGAGGATCCGGACGCGCAGCGGATGGGACAGCGCCTTGACGTACCGCTGGTCGTCGACGCTCTTGATCGAAGGCATGTCTTCCTCGACGGTCTGGGAATGTTGCCGCACACATCATCGCTCAGGAGCGTGAACCGTGCGACGGTCGGCGTCCGAGCAACGCCCCAGATGGGTGCGTCTTACGCCGAACTCCTGCGTGGTGGAGGCCATATGCCTAGGCGTGCGGCGCCCGGCGCCCGCGCATAGGATGGCGGGCGTGTCCCGAACGCTCGAGTCAAAGACCCTGTTCATCTCCGGCGCCAGCCGCGGCATCGGGCTGGCGATCGCGGTGCGCGCGGCGCGCGACGGCGCCAACGTCGCGCTGATCGCCAAGACCGCGGAGCCCCATCCGAAGCTCGAGGGGACGGTCTACACGGCCGCCGAAGCGATCGAGGCGGCCGGCGGCCAGGCGCTGCCGATCGTCGGCGACATCCGCGACGACCAGCAGGTCGCCGACGCCGTCGCCGCGACCGTCGAGAAGTTCGGCGGCATCGACGTGTGCATCAACAACGCCAGCGCGATCAACCTGTCGGGCACCGAGGCCATGGACATGAAGCGCTACGACCTGATGCAGAGCATCAACCAGCGCGGCACCTACGTCGTCAGCAAGGCGTGCATCCCGCACCTCAAGCGCTCCGACAACGGCCACGTGCTCACGCTCTCGCCGCCGATCAGCCTCGACCCGAAGTGGCTCGGCGGCCACATCGGCTACACGCTGGCCAAGTACGGCATGAGCCTCTGCACGCTCGGCATGGCCGAGGAGTTCAAGGGCGACGGCGTCGCGTTCAACTCGCTGTGGCCCAAGACGCTCGTCGCGACCGCGGCGGTCCAGAACCTGCTCGGCGGGGACGCCGCGATGGCGAAGTCGCGCAAGCCGGAGATCGTGGCCGACGCGGCGTACGCGATCCTCACGCGCGACAGCCGGGAGTACACCGCCAACCTCGCGCTGGTCGAGGACGTGCTCGCCGAAGAGGGCGTCACCGACCTCAGCGCGTACTCCTACGGCGGCGACGACGCGGAGCTGCAGGCGGACCTCTTCGTCGACTGACCGCCCTTGGTGAACGCGCGCGTTTCGCAGTCCGCGGCCCGGGTACGAAAAGCGGTGTGCCGACCGGGGTCAGGGGTCTCAGGCAGGCCGTGGCGCTCGCCACGACGGTGGTCGGGCTGCTCGGCGCGACGGGCTCCGCGCACGCGATCGGCCTCACCGGCGCCAGCGCGGCGCCGGTCGACCCGCGCGCCGGCGTCCACAGCGACTTCAACCTGTCGTTCTCGGTCACCGACCCGGCCGACAACCTGCGCGACCTGACCGTCGACCTGCCGACCGGCGTGCTCGGCAACCCGTTGGCGACGGTGCGCTGCGCCGAGTCCGACCTCAACCGCGACGCGTGCCCGGCCGCCTCGGCCGTGGGGACCAACACGACGACGATCACCGCCGCGGGCATCCCGGCGCCGGTCCCGATCTCGGGCACCGTCTACGACGTCGTGCCGCCGGGCGACGCGCCCGCGCGCCTGGGGATCGTCCTGCGCCCGCTGCCGCCGCTCAACCTGCTGCTGGGCAACGTGTACATCATCGCCAAGGTCCGGGTGCGCGACGAGTCCGACTACGGCCTGCAGACCATCATCGACGACCTGCCGCGCTCCCAGTCGGGCCTGCCGATCGAGATCCGCTCGCTCGCGCTGACGCTCAAGGGCGCGCTGCCCAACGGCAACACGTTCATGGTCAACCCGACGCAGTGCTCGCCGGCGACGACGAAGATCACCGCCACGTCGTACGCGTCGAGCAAGCCGGTCAGCACGACCGCGTCGTTCATCCCGACCGACTGCGCGGGCGAGCCGTTCCAGCCCGGCATGGACATCGCGATCGAGTCGCCGACCGTCGACACGCCCACGCCGCACGCGATCGGGCTGACCCAGCCCGGCGACGTCGACGGCCGGCAGGTCTCGCACGTCAAGAGGGCGGTCGTCCGGCTCCCGGCCGGCACGACGCTGAACCCGTCGCTGGCGCCGACGCTCGAGCTCTGCTCCGACGCGCAGTTCGGACCGCAGGGCGATCCCGACGTCGGCTGCCCAGCGGCCTCGCTGATCGGGCACGTCGCGTTCGACAACCCGCTGCTGGGGACGGTTCCGGGCGACGTGTACTTCGGCCGCTCGCCCGGCGACCCGTACCGGCTGCTGATCATCGGCCGCAAGGCCGGCGTCACGGTCAGGATCAAGGCCAGCGTCCAGCCCGACGACGACACGGGCCAGATCACCACGATCTTCGACGATCTGCCGCAGGTCCCGTTCACGAAGTTCACGCTGACGTTCAACGGCGGGCCGCGCGGGGTCGTCGTCACGCCGCCCGCGTGCGGCACCTACACCGGCTCGATCACCGCGACGCCGTGGAGCGGCGGGCCGCCGCAGACGCCGACCGCGAGCTTCGGCATCTCCGACGACGGGCACGGCGCGTGCGCACCGCGCGAGACGCCGGCGATCTCCGGCAAGGTGTCGACGACCAAGGCGCTGGCCAGCCCGACGCTCGACCTCGACCTCGCGCGCGACCCCGGCTCACGGCGGCCGAAGAAGCTCGACGTGGCGCTGCCCGCCGGCCTGCTCGGGGAGATCTACTCGATGCCGATGTGCCCGACGAACCGGGCGACCGTCGGCGGCTGCCCGGCGAGCACCCAGCTCGGCACCGTCGTCGCGACGATCGGCTCCGGGCCGCTGCCGATCACCCTGCGCGGCAACGTCTACCTCGGCACCGGCACGTCGACCTCGATCGCGCGCCTGTGGCTCGACATCCCCGTCAAGGTCGGCCCGATCGACCTGGGCACCTTCACGCTGCAGAACGCGCTGACGCTGGGCAGCACGGACGGCCGCGTGCACGTCAGCGCCGTGCTGCCCGACGCGTTCAAGGGCTTCCCGGTCGGCCTGCGGCGCCTGCAGATGTCGATCACCCGGAAGGACTTCCTGCTGAACCCGTCGGGCTGCGACGCCCGGGCGTTCGACGTCACCGCGACCGGCGTGGACGGCACGACCGGTTCGGGCAGCGGCCCGTTCCAGGCCAGCGCGTGCGACCAGCTGCGCTTCCGGCCGAAGGTCGCGACGAGCATCGAGGATCCCGACGTCAAGGCCCAGGGGTCGCAGCCGCCGTTCACGACGCAGATCACCAAGCCGTCCGGCGACGCCGCGCTGAAGGACGTGTCGCTGCTGGCCTCCGTCGGCCTGCTGCCCAACCCCGACGCGTTGAGCACCGGGATCTGCTCGGCGCAGCAGCTCGCCGCCGACGCGTGCCCGCCCAACGCGCGCGTGGGGCGTGCGAGCGCGGTCAGCCCGCTGCTGCAGGACCGGCTCACCGGGACGGTCTACCTCGCCGACATCGGCTCCCCGCCGCCCGACGAGCCCGGCGTCGAGCTGCCCTACCTCACGGTCGTGCTCAAGGGCCCGGGCATCGCGATCCGGCTCGACGGCCAGCTGCGCCTGAGCCCCGAGGCCGGCCGGCTCGAGGTCCACTTCACCGACCTGCCCGACGTGCCGCTGAGCAGCTTCCGGCTGGACGTCGACGGCGGGCGCCCGGGCAAGCCGGGGCCGTTCACCGCGTCTGCGGACCTCTGCGCGACCGAGTACTCGCCGTCGGACGCGCGGCTGGGCAGCCAGGCCGGCCAGCAGGTCCAGCAGCTGCCGGTGCTCGACGCGGCGGCGTGCCGCAAGGGCGCGCTGCTCAGCGCCGACGCCTCGGGGATCGCCTCGGCGCAGCCGCGCATGGCCATCAACATCGCCCGCACGCCCTCCAGCGCACACGCGCTGCGCGGCGCGACCGTCGTCCTGCCCGACGGCCTGCGCGGCCGTCCGACGCGGTCCGGGCGCGGCGTGGTCGTCCGCGTCGACGGCCGGCGGCTGGGCCGAAGGCACTGGACGCTCTCGCGCTCCGGCACGTTGACGATCCGCGTGCCCGGCAAGGGCGGGGCGCAGACGATCCGCGTGGGGCTGAGCCGCGGCGCGATCGTGCCCACCGACGCCCTGCGTGCCCAGGGCCGCCGGCGCCTGTCGGACCTCAGCGGCGCGACGCCGATCAAGATGTCCGTGTCGGTCTCCACGCGCGAGCTGAAGGGCAGGCGGGCGAAGACGACGATCGGGTTCGACGGGCGGCCGTAGCTCCGCTAGGCGATCCGGACGCCGACCTCCAGGTGCGTGGTCAGCGTCACGGGGACGGCGACCGGCGCGGTGGAGCAGGCCGTGGCCGGCGCGCCGGGCGCCAGGCAGCCCTGGACGGTGAGGGGCGCGGGCGGGCTCTCGAGCGTCAGGCGCGTGAGCCCGGTGCCCCGCATGATCTTGCCGGCGGCCCGGAGCGTCAGCGGCGTGTCGGCGTAGCCGGTCGCCACGCTCGGGGTCCCGCAGGCGCCGGGGCGGACGTCGAGGACCGTGCGCAGGACCACGGGCGCGGCGACGCTGACGACGCCGGTCCGGTAGATCATCGCCTTGGGCTTGGCGCCGGGCGCCAGGCCGACCGCCGTGAGGAGGCTCGTCGCCGCGGGCGCGGTGTCGCATCCGTCGCCGACCAGCGCGACCGAGCCCACGGTCACCTGCGCCGACCGCAGCGTGATCGCGTTGTCGCGGCCGAGGCTGTAGCCGCCCGCGATGACGCCGCGCACCGTGCCGCCGAGCGGAGCCGTGCGGACGTTGCCGTCGCCGAGGTCGAGCGTCGCGGTGCTGCCGTCCAGCACCGTGACGAGGACCGGCGTGTTGCCCTGTTGGACGGGCTTCTTGCGGACCTTGGCCTGCCCGGGCGGGGCTGCGACGAGCAGCATGGTGAGGACCATCGACGTGATGAGGGACGCTCGGGACATTCGCGCACCCTCTTCGATGGAGCCGTTCGAGCGCAAGGGTCACCGCCAACCGAGCTCAGACCACGCCCACCAGCGCCGCGCACACCCAGTTCGACGCGCCCGACCCGCCGGCCCACAGGCGCGCCGCGAGGCGGTCCTGCTCGGCCTTGGAGGCCTGGTAGGCGTTGGGCGTCGAGCCGCCCAGGCCCTTCCAGGTCGCCGGCATCATCTGGTAGTAGCCCGACGCGCCGGCGCTGT
>JAOPZP010000188.1 GCA_025964055.1 Conexibacter sp. | reverse complement strand
GCCGCCGCCGACGCGCCGCCCGCGGAATCCGCGCTGCTGGAGGAGATGGAGCGCGCGCTCACCGACGAGGCGGCCACCCAGCAGGCGCGCGACGAGCTGCACGAGCGCATGGAGCGCCTGCGCGCCGAGCGCGAGCAGGACCGCCGCACGATCGCCGAGCTGACGCAGCTGCTGGCCCGCGTCGACACGGCGACCGACGAGCGCACCGTCGACGCGGAGCCCGAGGCGCCGCCGGCGACCGTGCTCGAGGCCGTCGAGCGCGCCGCCGCCGAGGCGCAGCACCTGCGCTTCGCGCCCAAGGCGTTCGAGACCGCCGCCGACTCCCCGTTCCGCCGCCCCGGCCTGGTGCTGCGCACGCTGCGCGGCCTCGACGAGCTGGCCGGGCGCTACGCGGCCGGCGACATGGGCAAGTCGCTCGGCCAGGCGGCCGCGGAGCACGGCATCACGCAGTGGAAGCCCGACATCGCCGAGACGACGCGCAAGCGCTACGAGGACGACTACTCCTTCGCGCTGGAGGGCTCCTCGCGCAAGCTCTGGGTCGGCCCGCACATCGGCCTCGGGTCCGGTTCCGGCGCGCAGTTCATCGCGCGGGTCTACCTTCATGTGAGCGACGGCAGCGATCCCGAGGTCCCCAGGGGCATCATCGTGGCCGTCGTAGGGCGCCATCTGCCCGACACGACCACCTGACCCGGAGCCCCCGCAGACGACCATGACCGCGCGCGAGATCGCCCACGCCGTCGAAGACGAGCTCAAGCCGCTGCTGCGCGGCGTGACCCACGCCTACGCGTTCTTCGCCGCCCTCGCCGCGGCGATCGTGCTGGCCGTGATGGTCCCGGCGGGCACGCCGCGCGTCGCGTCGATCGTCTACGGCGCCGGGCTGTGCGCGCTGTTCGCCGCCTCGGGCACCTACCACCGCTGGCGCTGGAACCCGCGCTGGCGCCCGCTCCTGCGCCGCATCGACCACTCGACGATCTTCGTGTTCATCGCCGCGACCTACACGCCCGTCGCGCTGCTGGTCATGCACGGCACGCTGCGCTGGGTGATCCTCGCCGCGGTCTGGGCGGGCGCCGCGGGCGGCGTGGTCCTCAGCGTCGCCTGGATCACCGCCCCGCGCGTGCTGAGCGCCGCGTGCTACCTCGCGCTCGGCTGGGTCTCGGTCTTCGCGCTGCCGCAGATGATCGAGCGCCTCGACCTCGCGCCGCTGATCCTGCTGGCCGCCGGCGGCGTCCTCTACACGCTCGGCGCCGTCGTCTACGCGACCAAGCGGCCGAACCCGTGGCCGACGACGTTCGGCTTCCACGAGGTCTTCCACGCGCTGGTCATCGCGGCCGCGGCGGTGCAGTTCGTGGCGCTGGCGGGCTGGGTCTTCCCGACCGGCTGACCGGCGCGCGTCGACTGAACGAGCCCGTTCCTACTTCCTGGTAGCTTTGTCGGATGGCCAGCACTGCCGAGACCACCCAGGACAACGTCGAGACCCCCGCCGAGCCGCAGTTCTCGCTCGCGCTGACCCAGGAGCAGAAGGACCTGCGCGACTGGGTCCACGGGTTCTCCGAAGGCGTCGTACGCCCCGCCGCCCACGAGTGGGACGAGCGCGAGGAGACGCCCTGGCCCGTCATCCAGGAGGCCGCGAAGATCGGCCTCTACGGCTTCGAGTCCCTGCAGCAGTTCGCCGCCGACCCGTCCGGGCTGACGATGCCGCTGGTCCAGGAGGAGCTCTTCTGGGGCGACGCCGGCATCGGCATGGCGATCATGGGCACCGGCCTGGCCGCCGCGGCCATCGCCGGCCAGGGCTCGTGGGAGCAGGTCATGGAGTGGATCCCGCAGTGCTACGGGACGCCCGACGAGGTCAAGGTCGCCGCGTTCTGCGCCTCGGAGCCCAACGCCGGCTCGGACGTCTCGAACATCCGCACGACGGCCAAGTACGACGCGGCCTCCGACACGTGGGTCCTCAACGGCCAGAAGGCCTGGGCCACCAACGGCGGGATCGCCGACATCCACGTCGTGATCGCGCAGACCGACAAGGAGCTCGGCTCGCGCGGCCACGCCGCGTTCATCGTGCCGATCGCGACCGACGGCATCGAGCAGGGCACGAAGGTCAAGAAGCACGGCCTGCGCGCGTCGCACACCGCCGACGTGCACCTCGACGACTGCCGCATCCCCGGCGCCTACCTGCTCGGCGGCAAGGAGAAGCTCGACGAGCGCCTCGCCCGCGTCCGCGAGGGCAAGAAGGGCAAGTCGCAGGCCGCGATGCAGACCTTCGAGGCCACGCGCCCGGTCGTCGGCGCCCAGGCCCTGGGCATCGCCCGCGCCGCCTACGAGTACTCCCTGGACTACGCCAAGGAGCGCGAGCAGTTCGGCAAGAAGATCATCGAGAACCAGGCGATCGCCTTTGCGCTGGCCAACATGAAGATGGAGATCGACGCCGCGCGCCTGCTGGTCTGGCGCGCCTCGTGGATGGCCCGCAACGGCCTCCCGTTCGAGAACGCCGAGGGCTCGATGAGCAAGCTCAAGGCCGGCGAGGTCGCCGTCTGGGCCACCGAGCGCGCCATCCAGATCATGGGCGGCAACGGCTACACGCGCGAGTTCCCGGTCGAGCGCTGGCACCGCGACTCGAAGATCTACACCATCTTCGAGGGCACCAGCGAGATGCAGCAGCTCGTCATCGCCCGCGCCATCTCCGGGATGCGGATCTCGTAGAGATGGACCCGCCCACCCGGGCACGGGCGGCGCACCTGGGGCCGGAGCTGCGCCGTCCGCTCCTGCTCGACGCCGCCCTCCCGCTGTTCGCCCGCGAGGGCTACGAGGCCGTCTCGATGCAGGCGATCGCCGATGCGGCCGGCGTCTCCAAGCCGGTGCTGTACTCCTGCTACGCCAGCAAGGAGGAGCTCTTCGAAGAGCTCATGCGCCGCGAGGAGCGCAAGTTGTGGCACATGGTCGAGGACTCGGTCCCGGCGCCCGGCGCGCTCGGCGACACCGAGGACCTGCTGCGCCACGGCCTCGCCGCGCTGCTGCGCGCGGTCGTCGCGGCGCCCGAGGCGTTCCGCGTCATCTACCTGCAGCGCCACGGCGAGAACCGCATCGAGCGCGGCCGCGAGCACTGGGAGCAGCGCATGGCCGAGGTCCTGGCCGCGTGGACGAAGCTGCCCGACCGCGAGACCAGGCTCCTGGGCAAGATGCTCGTGGCCCTGGGCGAGCTGGGCTTCCGCGTCCAGCTCGAGGAGCCGGGCCAGTGGCAGCCCGACGCGCTGGCCGCCTACCTGGCCCGCGTGGTCATCCGCGGGATCCCGAAGAGCCGCTAG
>JAOPZP010000180.1 GCA_025964055.1 Conexibacter sp. | reverse complement strand
CCACAAGTGGTTCGCGCGCACGGCGGTCGGCGCGATCCTCGTCTCCCACCTCGAGGCGATGGATCCGTGGTTCCCGACGCCGTCCGAAGAGGAGCGCGCCGCGATGCTGGCGGCGGTTGCCGAGCTGCGCGCCGAGGATTGAGCGGGGGCGGTGCGCGAGCCGGAGCGCGTTCGATGCCCGCGTCCTCCGGCCTACCATCACCGGGGTCGCCGAAGGCGGCCCTCGCCTCGCCCCGACCACCACCCACCCCGGACACCATCACACATGAGCATCGTCATCACCGGCGCCTCCGGGCACCTCGGCCGACTCGTCGCCGAAGCCGTCCTCGACCAGACCGACCCGGCCGACGTCGTCCTCGTGAGCCGCGACCCGTCGCGGCTCGCCGACTTCGCCGGCCGCGGCGCCGAGGTGCGAGCAGGGAACTTCACCGATCCGGCGTCGCTCGCCGGCGCCTTCGCCGGCGCCACGAAGGTCCTCGTGATCAGCCTCGACCGGGTGGGCGCTCGCGTCGACGCCCACAAGGCCGCCATCGACGCCGCTGCGGCCGCCGGCGCCCAGTCGATCGCCTACACCTCGGCGATCAACCCCTCGGACTCCAATCCGATCTTCGTCGCCCACGAGCACCGCGAGACCGAGGAGCACCTCCGTGCGAGCGGGGCCGGGTGGACGATGCTGCGCAACAGCATCTACACGGAGATGCTCCTCGCCGGCGCCGAAGCCGCCTTCACGACGGGCAAGCACATCACCAACGAGGGCGATGGTCGGGTGTCCTACGTCGCTCGCGCCGACTGCGCCGCCGTCGCCGCCGCGGTCCTCACCACCGACGGCCACGACGGCAAGGAGTACGACGTCACCGGCCCGGAGGCCCTCGGCGCCCAGGACGTCGCCGCGCTGTACGCCGAGCTCGGCGGTCGGCCCGTCGAGGTCGTGCCGGTCGACGACGAGGCCTACGCCGCCGGCCTGGTCGAGCACGCCGGCATGCCCGAGCCGGTCGCCCGGATCTACACGACCTTCGGCACCGGCACGCGCCGCGGCTACTCGGGAGCGCTGAGCACGACCGTGGCGGACCTCACGGGCAGGCCGCCCACGAGCGCGCGCGACGTGCTCGCGGCCAACCGCGCCGCGTTCCAGCACCGCTGAGCGCGGCCGGCACGGCGGTCGCGCCCGTCAGCCACGACGCCGCGGAGCCAGCAGCGTGACCGCCCGGGCCTTCGGTGCGACGGTCCCCTTGGCGGTCGGAACGAACGTCAAGGTGGCCTTCAGCTTCCCGCGGCGGCGCAGGAGCTTCGTCGCAGCGCCGGTCAGCTTCAACGCCACCGTCTTGGTCCCCTTGACCTTGCACTTGGTGTCGGCCAGCCGCGACCGGCCCGCGGTCAGGCGGAGATGGCCGGCGCAGGTCGCCTTGGCGGCGCAGGCCAGCGCGATGCGCACCGTGCCGGTCGCAGTCACCCGCAGGCTCGACGCCCCTCGGAGCGCGAGCGCGGACCTGGCGGGCGCCGGGATCGGGTCCTTGTAGACCGGTGGCGGTGGCGCGGGGTCCAGGTCGGTCTCGCAGTTGACGATCGTGTCCATCGCGTCGTGGGCGACGGCGTCGGCGTCGGCGCCGCAGTCGACACGGTCGGCGACGCCATCCTTGACCCTGACGGTGTCGGCGCCGGGCCCGCCGAGGTAGGTGTTGCCCGGCCACGTCAAGGCGTCGTTGGGCGAGGCGGTGTAGATGTTGACCAGCTCGTCGTCGCCGACGCCGCCGTCGAGCGTCGCGCCGCCGTACCGGCCTTCGAGGTGGTCGTCGCCATCGTCGCCATAGAGCACGGCCGTGAGGTTGTCGCCGACGCCGGGACCCTCGTACAGCCGGTCGTTGCCGGGGCCGCCATGAGCCAGCGATCCCGCGCCGCCGCTGCTGATGCGGTCGTCGCCGACGCCGCCGTCCAGCGTCGAGGGCCCGGCGACCGCCGAGCTCGAGAGGAAGTCGTCGCCCGCGCCCCCGGTGCCGTTCCGCGCCCCGTAGATGGTGTCGTTGCCATCGCCGCCGTCCGCGGTCAGCGCGCGAATGATCTCGTCGTCGCCCGGGCCTCCGTCGGCCACGGCCGCGTCGGACAGGCGGTCGTCCCCCTCACCGCCGTGCAACGTCGCCAGCACGGCGCCGTCGCGCGTGGTGACGATGTCGTTGCCCGGCCCGCCGTCGAGCGTCGACGCGCCGTCGGCCGTGATGATGTCGTCGCCCGCTCGCCCGTCGATCGTGTCGGCGGCCTGCGGACCGGTCGCGAACGGGTCGGTCCCCTCGAGCCGGTCGTCGCCGGCTCCACCGCGCAGCGTGTCCGCGAAGCCCCCGCCGCCACGCGCGAAGAGGTTGACCGTGACGCCAGGATCGGCCACGAGGTACAACGGACGGGTCGGCCAGGTGTTCTGCACGAGGACGAAGGACTTCACCGCGCCGAGCGGGCAGCGCACGGTCGTTGGCGCG
This sequence comes from Conexibacter sp., assembly GCA_025964055.1. GTDB lineage: Bacteria > Actinomycetota > Thermoleophilia > Solirubrobacterales > Solirubrobacteraceae > Baekduia. Next base: position 5,258 of record JAOPZP010000180.1, on the reverse strand, counting down.
TCCTGGGTGCACCCGGCCGGAACGTCGACGGCGCTGGCAGAGGCGACCACGAGCTCGCTCGCCGTCTGGGCCAGGTCGATGTGGATGGTCTCGGTGTCGTCGGCCCAGTAGATCAGGGCGTCGGGCACCGGCTTCCCGTTCACCGCCGCGGTGCCGATGCTGAGATGCGTGGTGGCGCCGGCGGCGGCGGGCACCAGCGCCGGGAGCGCGCAGCCGGCCAGCACGATGAGGAGGGCAGCGCGACACGGCACGGCAGCACCCTAGGCGATGCGGCCGCAGGCCGAAACCCGAGCCTGGTCGATCGGCGACGGCCATGCTCGGCCGCGGCGAGCGTCCTCAGGTGCTCGCCGCGTCGCTCGCGCCGGCCAGCTCGTCGCCTGACCGGCGCTCGCCGACGAAGCTGTAGACCAGCCGCGTCTCGACGTGCAGCGGCTCGATCCGCCCGCGCTCGATCCCCTCGTACAGCCACGACAGCGCCGCGCGGAAGTCGGAGGGTGCGATCTTGGCCCGCAGCTCGTCCAACGAGAAGCGGTCCGGGAGTCGTTGGACCCACTCCCGGTCGCTGCTGCGAGAACGAACGAACCGCGCCATGTCCTCCGCTCCCTTTCCCGGGGCCGACCGGTCCAAACCCACGCACGACCCGACCGTCAGGACGTCTTCGGGCAAGTTCTGGGACTTCGCTGCGTTGCGGCCTCCAAGCAGCCCCTCCCGCATTCCGCCGTCCTCAAGGAGCCCCCCGTGCCACTGCCGTCGCGATCAGCCGCACACCGAGCGATCACCGTCGTCGCCAGCCTGCTCGTCCTCGGCTGGGTCGTCCCGGCCTCCGCCTCCGCCGTGGCCGTCGTCCTTCCGGGTCAGGCCGGCCTGCAGGATCTCGACGCCCGCACCGGGCGAATGGCCCCCACCGCGCAGCAGAAGCAGGCGGTCGCCGATCTCGGCGCTCGGGCACAGTGGAACCGCTACGGCACGCCGGCGTCCCTGATCGCCACCGACGGCTACCTCGGCGGCGCGTCGGCCGGTAGCGCGGCCGACGTCGCTCGCACCTTCATCGGCGACCATCGCGACCTGTTCCGCCTGTCGGCCGCTGACGTCGACGGCCTGGAGCTGGTCAACGACTCCAAGCTCGTCGCGTCGGACGCGCACGCCGTCCTCTTCCGCCAGCGCTTCGGGGAGCTCGCCGCGGGCCACGACGGGATGATCACCGTCGGGGTCGCCGGTGGCGGGCGCGTCGCCTACGTGTCGTCCTCGTCGGCCGGCAGCCAGGCGAGCCCTGCTGAGGCGACGCTGACCCCGGTCGACGGCTGGATGCGCGCCGCGGAGAACGCCGGCTTCGGCGTCACCCGCGCCGACGTGAGCGGCGTGCGCTCGCGCGACGGCTGGACGGAGTTCAGCGTCTCCGGCCTCTCCACGCCGCTCGTCCCGGGCGCCAAGCGCAGCGTCGACCAGCGCTCGCGCCTGGTCGCCTTCCCCACCTACACGCAGGGCGTGCGCGCGGCGTTCGAGACGACCGTGCTCGACGTCGCCGGCGGCCGCTCGCGCGCGTACCGCTCCTTCGTCGACGCCCGCACGGGTGAGGTGCTGTTCCGCTCCAACGAGGTCAAGCAGGCCGCCGCCGCCGACAACGGCTCGGGCACGTTCTCCGGCAGCACCGCCGACGGCGCCAACGGCTGCGGCGCCCCGCACCCGGTGAGCGTCAGCGGCGCCTACTCGATCGGCGTGTTCGCGACCGCGAACGTCCCGTCCGACGACATCGTGCTCAAGCTGCTCGGGCCGGACGGCAGCGCCGTCGCGTCCTCGGACACCGGCTCGAGCCCCGAGGCGGTCAACTACTCCAACAACGGATCGAAGGTCGCCGACGGCACCTACCAGATCGTCGTCTGCGCGTTCAGCGCCCCGACGGTTCCGTCCACCGGCGCCAGCTTCGACTACACCGGCGCCTACACGGTGAACACCACGGCGGGGACGCCGAGCACGGCCGGCAACCCGTCCTGGAGCTTCTTCGACGCGAGCCCCCAGCTCGACTACAGCGCCACCGACAGCCGCGTGACCGCGTGCTTCCTGCAGGCGGCCGGATGCGACCTCGGCCTCAGCAACACCGCATCGCGCGGGCCGTGGGACGCGATCGCCGCGGCCGGCACGCCGTCGTTGACCACCCAGGGCAACGCCGCCCGCACCGCCGAGGCGCGGACCTCGCCGCTGAGCCCCGGCCCCTATGGCTTCATGCCGGCCTCGCCGACGCGCGAGTACCGGTTCCCGTGGGCCAACGAGTGGTCGGCGTCCAAGTGCGACCCCGCGCCGCTGCTGGTCCCCGGCTCCGGCGCGGACGTCTCGGCCAGCGTGACCAACCTGTTCAGCGGCCACAACCGCTTCCACGACTTCGCCTACCACCTGGGCTTCACCGAGTTGAACTACAACATGCAGCAGTCGAACTTCGGGGCCACCGCGCCCGGCCCCTTCCCGGCGGGCCGCGAGGGTGACCCGGAGGTCGGCAACGTCCAGGCCGGCGCGGTGACCGGCGGGGCGCCCAGCTACCTCGGCCGCGACAACGCCAACCAGATCACGCTCAACGACGGCGTGCCCGGCATCACCAACCAGTACCTGTTCCAGCCGATCGCCGGCGCCTTCTACTCCCCGTGCGTGGACGGCGACTTCGACACCTCGGTCTTCGGCCACGAGTACACCCACGCCATCTCCAACCGGATGGTCGGGGGACCGGACGACGGCCTGACCGGCTTCCAGGGCGGCGCGATGGGCGAGTCCTGGTCGGACCTGGTCGCGCTCGAGTACCTGCACGCCCACGGCTACGTGCCGGTGGGCGGCGAGAGCCCCTGGGCGGAAGGCCCGTACGTGACCGGCAACAAGAAGGTGGGCATCCGCGACTACGCGCTGGACGCCAACCCGCTCAACTACTCCGACGTCGGGTTCGACATCCCGGGGCCGGAGGTGCACGCCGACGGCGAGATCTGGAACGCCGTCAACTACGACCTGCGCCAGGCGCTGGTCGCGAAGTACGACGGGGCGTTCCCGGAGAGCGACAACGCCCTGCAGCTGCGGTGCGCCGACGGCCGGCCGGGGACCAACGCACCCGAGGCGCCGCTGCCGCCGGAGCAGTGCCCCGGCAACCGCCGCTGGATCCAGATCGTGTTCGACGCCTTCCTGCTCCAGCAGAGCGACACGAGCATGCTGACCGCACGGGACGCCTACCTGGCCGCGGATCGGATGCGCTTCGGCGGCGCCAACCAGGCCGAGCTGTGGAACGCGTTCGCCAAGCGCGGCATGGGCGAGTCGGCCTCGACGAACACCACCGAGGACGACCAGCCACAGCCGGCGTTCGACTCGCCGGCCGCCGACGAGGCGACCGTGACGTTCGCCACCACGGACGCCGACAGCAAGGCCTCGGTGCCGGCGACGGTCTACATCGGCCGCTACGAGGCGCGCTCGACACCCGTCGCCGACACCGACGCGTCGACGGCGCTGGCCCCGTCGGTCAAGCTCGTGGCGGGCAGCTATGACGTGCTCGTCCGCTCGGCGGGCCATGGCCTGCGCCGGTTCCGGCTCACGGTCCGCGCGGGCCAGAGCCTCACGCAGCGCTACGTGCTCACGCCGAACGTGGCGTCCAAGAGCCAGGGCGCGTCGGCGTCCGGGGCGGGAACCAACCAGGACGACCTGATCGACGACACGGAGTCGACGACCTGGGACGTGACCGGGGCGACCGGCGTCGACGTGTCGCAGCCGTCGGTCACCGTGTCCTTCGCCGGCGCCAAGCCGGTTCGCACGATCGCGGTCAGCGCGCTGCTCGACCCGAGCGACCCGGACGCCGACGAAGGTCGCTTCACCGCGCTGCGCCGCTTCAAGGTGGAGACCTGCGACGGACGGCGCGCGAACTGCTCGCTGCCCACCGGGTGGCAGCCGCTCTACACGAGCCCGGCCGACGCCTTCCCGTCGGTCGCGCCGCGGCCGCTGGCGCCCGACCTCTCGCTGCGGACGTTCGATGTCCCCAACACCGTCGCGACGCAGGTGCGGTTCACGGCTCTGGAGAACCAGTGCACCGGTGGGCCCGACTACCAGGGAGAGCAGGACGCCGACCCGCTGAACGCCACGGACTGCGACACGGCCTCCGACCAGGGAACGTTCCTGCACGCGGCCGAGTTCGAGGTGTTCGGGCAGGACATCACCGGCTGAGGCGGACTTGAGCGGGCGCGCGGCCGCAGTGGGCCGCGCGCGCCGGCGCCGTCACAGATCTTCGGCGAAGATCACTGTTGTGGTGATGGATGTCGGTGACCTCTATGACGCGCATGCCCGGCACCTGCTGGTGTTCTTCGCCCGCCGCACCTATGACTCGCAGCTGGCGATGGACCTGGTGGCCGAGACGTTCGCGCGCGCCTATGAGCACCGTGATCGTCACCGCGGAAGCAGCCAGGACGAGGCGGTCGGGTGGTTGTGGGGGATCGCCCGCAACGTGCTGCACGAGACCCACCGCCGCGGGCATGCCGAACGGCGGGCGTTGCGGCGCCTCGGGGTCCAGTCCGAGCTCCTGACCGACGGTGAGCTGGCGCGCGTCGACGATCTCGCCGGCCTGGAGGACCTTCGCGGGCTGGTGGCCGGCGCGCTGCGGGAGCTGAGCTCCGAGCAGCGCGAGGTCGTCGAGTTGCGCGTGGTCGGCGAGCTGGACTACTCGCAGATCGCGCGGCGGTTGGGGATCAGCGAGCAGACGGCGAGGGCCCGGCTGTCGCGTGGGTTGCGCGCGCTCGGCGCGGCGCTGGACGCGGCGGAGGGCACGGCGTGAGCGACCGCGACGTCGATCAGCTGCTGGCCGACCTGCGTGGTCGCCTGGAGGCCGGCGTCGCGACGCGACGCCCACGGCGTCGGCGAGGGACGCGGCGGGTCACGGCGCTCGTCGCGGTGGTCATGCTGGCCGCGGGCTCGACCGCGGTGGCGACGCGCAGCGTGTGGGCGCCGTCGCCGCCCGGCGACCACGGCGAGGGAGGTCCGGTGGTGCGGCTGTTGGCCGGTGGGCCGGCCAGCGCGCCGTGGAGCCTTGCCGCGCAGCGGTGTGCGGACGGCAGCGTCGCGACGTTCCTGCGCGTCGGTGAGGGCGGTGCGGGGCGCGGCTGCGACGGGCGGCCGTCGGCCGTGGGCTCCTACTACGACCCCGCCGGGCAGAAGACCTACATCTTCGCGGTCGTCCCGGCGGCGGCGCGCACCGCGCAACTCGGCCTGCGCGGCACCCCGGCGCGGTCCGCCACGCCCGGCGTGGT
>JAOPZP010000159.1 GCA_025964055.1 Conexibacter sp. | reverse complement strand
GCCAGGTCCGGATCGGCCGTCGCGTGCGAAAGGAGACGACGCTGATGGTCCCGGCGCCGCGGTTGGAGACGTACAGGACCTTGCTGTCGCGGCTGGGGTACAGCCCGTGGGCGCCGCTGCCCGTGGGCTGGAAGCGGATGACGCGCAGGCGGTGCGCGTCGATGAGCCACACGCCGTTGGAAGCCATGTCGGCGACGTAGAACGTGCGCCCGTCGGGCGAGAGCTTGACGTCCTGGGGCATCGCGCCCGGCTTGAGCTCGATGGTCTTGATCGTCCGCTCGCGGTCGAGGTCGACGACCACCATCCGGCCGGCGAACTCGCAGGACGCCAGCGCCGTGTGCCCGTCGGCGGTGTAGTCCATGTGGTCGATCCCGGCGCACTGCGGGATCGACAGGGACTTGGTCAGCTTCATCGTGTGCGGCGAGCGGAAGTCGAGCGAGCGGTATGCCTCGGCGACGACGATCGCGCGGCGCCCGTCGGCGGTGAAGTACAAGTTGTAGGGGTCGCGCACCGGGACGCGCGCGCCGTGGCGGCCCGTGCGCGGGTCGATCGGCGTCAGCGAGTTGCCGAGGTCGTTGGTCACCCACAGCGTGCGCAGGTCCCACGACGGCGTCACGTGCTGGGGCAGCGCGCCGGTGGCGAAGTGATCGACGATCCTGCCGGTGCGCTGGTCGATCACGTCGACCGTGTTGGACTTGCTGTTGGGGACGTAGATCCGGGCGAGGTCGTCGCGCACCTGCGGGGCCAGCAGGTTGGGCCGGCCGGCCGCGTAGACGTCGGTGCGCGACAGCGGCGCGGGGATGCGCCCGGCGCGCAGGGGCGAGTCCGAGGCGCCGGTGGTCGGCGGCGAGCCGGTCGACGACGTCGACGCGCGGTCCTTCGCGCCCGACGGGGTCGAGGAGCCGCCGCCGCAGCCCGCGAGCAGGGCGAGGGCCACGACCGCGCACGCCGCCATCGCCAGGGCACGGGCCAGGACGCGGCTCATCGCGCCCCCAGCGTCCACAGCTCGTCGTAGACGCGGCCGGTGGCGTCGCGGCCGCCGGCGACCAGGACGCGATCGCTGCTCGCCGTCACGGCGCCGAGGTCCGAGAGCGCGACCGGCAGGCGCCCGGCGCGGCGCAGGCGGCCCGTGCCCGGATCGACGGCCCAGATCGTGGCGCGCTGGCTGGTCAGGCCGTCGCCGCGGCCGCCGAGGATCAGGAACTGCCCGCCGAGGACGGCGCCGGCGGCGTGGCCGAGCGCGGCCGGCAGGTGCGCGATCACCTTGACGCGATGGGCGACGGGGTCGACCGACAGCACCTCGCGGCGGGCGTTTGACCCGTCGGTGCCGCCGGCGATCAGCAGCCGGCCGCCGATCGCCGCGACGGCGGCGTAGCGCAGCGGGTGCGGGAGGGTGGCCACGTCGCGGGTGGCGTGGCCGGGACGGATCGCGAGGACCGACCGCAGGGGCGTGGTGGTGGTGTAGCCGCCGATGACGTAGGCGGTGTCGCCGATCGTGGCCGCGCTGGTGTCCGACATCGCCACGGGCAGGTGCCCGCTGACGTGCGCGGCGCCGCTCGGCGTGACGGTCGTCACGGTGTCGATCGGCCCCGAGGCGGTCCCGCCGCCGAAGGCATAGGCCTTGCTCTGCAGCGCCGCGACGCCGAGGTCGTGGGCGGCCACCGGGAGATGGCCGACGACCCGCGGCGTCCCCGGAGCGAGGCGCACGACGTCGGACACCGAGGCGTCGGCGGAGCTGAGGCCGCCGAGCGCCAGCACGGTTCCGCCACCGGTCGCGACGACCGCGGGGAGCTGGACGGGGGCGGGGAGCGTGCCGCGGGCGACGACGCGGACGTGGAGCGCGGCGGGTGAGGCGGGGTGGCCGGCCGCACTGGTGCTCGTGGTCGAGCCTGCGGTCTGCGCCGGGGCGTTCGTGCTCGCGCCGGGGCTCGTCCCGCCGCACCCTCCGAGCGCGACGGCGACGGCCAGGGCGAGGAGGGAGGCGGTCTTCATACGGGGCGCCGGACGATGGCGCCCGGGCCATGAACGGCGCCTGAACGGCAGGGCGGAACGACGCGGGGGCCGGTGTCGTCCTCGGGTCATCCACCGGTGGCTGCCCCACGGCCCGGGATCCAAAGCGCCGGACCCTCGCCTAGGATCCGGTCCCATGGACCTCTGGCAGGCGGTAGTGCTCGGCGTGGTCGAAGGCTTGACGGAGTTCCTCCCCGTCTCCTCGACGGGGCATCTGACGATCACCGAGAAGCTGATGGGGCTGTCGATCGACGACAAGCACATCACCGCCTTCACCGCCGTGATCCAGATGGGGGCGATCGTCGCGGTGCTCCTCTACTTCTTCCAGGACATCATCAGCCTGCTGCGCGCGGGCTTCTGGGGCGTGCGCTCCCCCAAGCGGCGGGGCACGAAGGAGTGGAGGCTGGCCTGCGCGGTGGTCGTCGGGTCGATCCCGGTCGGCATCGTCGGCCTGGTGCTCAAGGACTTCATCACGGGTCCGCTGCGCAGCCTCTGGGTCGTGGGCATCGCGTTGATCGCCTGGTCGGCGGTGATGGTCTACGCCGAGCGCCGGCACCGCGCCACGCGCCACGAGGACGACATCACCGTGCGCGACGCGATCTTCGTGGGCCTCTTCCAGTGCATCGCGCTGATCCCCGGCGTGTCGCGCTCGGGCGCGACCATCAGCGCCGGGCTCATGCGCGACCTCGATCGCGTCACCGCCACGCGCTTCGC
>JAOPZP010000598.1 GCA_025964055.1 Conexibacter sp. | reverse complement strand
CGTTTCGCAGGAGCTGGACCTGCTCGGATTGGCAGCGGAGCTCGCTTGGGACGGCGATACGGAGTGGGCAGTCGACCTAAAGGCGAGTTGGTCGGACGATCTCGATCTGGAGAAGGATCTCGCATCCGCCGGCTTCGTAGTGACAAGGCCGCGACGCCTACTTAGCCGGCCGGTTCATGTCGCAGTAGGAGCCCTTGAGGGTCGGCGGACCCTGCACGGTCCGGGACTCCGACTCGCCCTGGTCCAATTGGCGGCTTGGGAGAGGGGTATAGGACTGCTCATTGACGTCCGACTCGAGCCGGTGCGCGTCGCGCGGTACGCGGAAGTTCGGCTCAATCTGCACTCACGCTCGGGCGCCATCTCGGCCGAGGCGCCTGATCGGGAGAAGCTTGACGACTTCGTTGATCGGAGCCGAGCCAAAATCCTCGAGCGCGCTGAAGCTCTTGAGATTGGGTTGCGGTGCCATTGAGGAAGGCGGGTCGAGCCGCGGGGGTTGACCGAGAGTGAATCGCCGCGGGCTCGTTGGAGGCGTTTGCTCATGGTTCTCCAACTCCTTCATCTTCTGGAGATGCGCGCTGACCGCTCCAGCTGCTCAGCGCGATTGCTCGAACAGCCCTCGGGCGGTCACGTCTCGCGTCGCCGGCACCCGAGCAAGGCCCAGTACGTTGCCCGGCCACCAGTGGCGTGCCGGGCGCTCCTTCATGCGAATCAGCGGGACATCGTGTTCAGCGCATAGCTCAGCCAGCGCGTCGGTGGTATTGACGTTGTCGCAGAAGAGATAGACGGCCTCACCGCGGGCGTTGGCGCGAGCGATGGCGTACTCCGCATGCTCGTTCTCGGGCGTACGCAGGCTGTCATGGATGAACAGGTCCACGCCGTCGGTGAGATGCACGGGCAAGGTGTCGACGGTGAGGCCGGTGTGCTGGGTGACGACCTCCAGGTCCTGCTCAGACAGCAGCCATCCGGCGTTGGGATTCACATCGAAGGTCAGCAGACAGCCCGGTCGGCCTTCGGCGATGTTGCGCCGCAGAGCGGCGGCCATGACCACAGAGCCAAGGCCATCGTGGGTGCCAGCCTCCGCAACCACAGCGGGCCCGATGCTTCGCACCAGTGCGTACAAGATGACGCGCTTTCCGTAGCGCGGTTCCGAGCTCCGATCACGGCGGGCGCTCAGCCGATCACGGAGCGCCTGGCGCAGCTGATGATCGGTTTCGAGCTCGCGGCCATAGGCCAGCAGCTCAGCGACAGGACGGCCCACGGCCCCGGCCGCGAGCGCGAGAAGCTCGTCGGCGTTCTGGAGGTCATAAGTCCAGTTCGACAGCTCAGGAGTCGTGGCGAGAAAGCGCGCCATCAGCACCGGGTGGCGTAGGGCGTCGCCTCGATGGCCTTTAGCGATCGTTCGGGCGTTGAAGCCGGCGCGGGCCAGCCGGCTGGATCGCACGCGTGTCTGAAGCGTCATCGCGTCGCAATGTACTCCCATGCCGCACGGCATCTGCTCGGTCATGTGTCCACATCACGCAGTCCGGCCCAGCATTACTTTCCGCACCGCGCGGTTGCAGTACATGTTTTCGAGCGGACCGAGCCATGAACGGATTGGTGTGCGCTATTGACGAACCTCGCCTCGATCTGTTTGCTGGCTGCGCGTCCGTGCGAGACGCCCGGAAGTCACCAGATCGTCACTAATCGAGTTTGTGGGGTTGCGGATGTCGCGCTCGCTTCGCGCTGCCGTTGTCGTGCTGATCGCTGCTCTCGTGGCAGTGGGCGTCTCGCTTGTCGGTGGGGCGCTGGCAGACGCCGGTGCGCCCGCCCCGGCCCGCTCGGTCGAGGGGTCTCCCCCGCCGCTGCCGTCGGCCGAGGACGAGATCGCATCGGAGCGGACGGCGTATGCCCGGACCTACCGGCAGCCGGGCGGCGGGCGCAAGACGCTGATCTACGCCGCCCCCGTCAACTACCAGGACAGTGACGGGACGTGGAAGCCCATCGACACGCGGCTGGTCTCGCCGGCTGGAGCAACGGTCGCCGAGACGGTGGCTTCGCCGGTCGATGTGTCGGTGCCTCAGGAGCTCGGCGACGGCGCCGTCAAAGTCAACGACGCCGGTCGCTGGGTGTCCTTCGGGCTGACCGGCGCGTCGGCGTCGGCGTCGATCACCGGATCGACGGCGTCCTACGCCGATGCCGTTGACACGACCGATGCGTCGCTTACGGCGACCGCGACGGGCGTCAAGGAGACGCTGACGATCCAGGACGCCCAGGCGCCGGCCACCTACCGCTATGAGCTCTCAAGCAGCGCGGGCCTGACCGCGAGCCTGCGAGGCGACGGCTCGGTGGCGTTCGTCGACGCCCAGGGGACTCCGCGGTTCTCGATTCCTGCCCCGACGGTGCAGGAGGCTGGAGGACGGCCGACGACCGACCATGTGCACTACGACCTGTCCGCGGACGGCGCGACGTTGACCGTTGCGGTAGATCCTGGGTGGCTGGGACAGGCGCAGCTTCCGGTCGAGGTCGATCCGAGCGTCAACACCAGTGGGGTCACGACGTGCACGCTGGCGTCCGCGGGCGGTGGTGGGTGCAACGGCACGAGCTTGCAGCTTGGGCACTCGACGTCCGGCACGTCGCGGATCGCGCTGCGGCTGTCGTCGATGGGCGGCATCCCGCAGACAGCGGCGATCGTCGACGCGGCGGTGGGGCTGCGCCTGCAGTCACAGACCGCATCGGGCGCCACCCCCGACGTCGATGTTCGGCGGCTCTCGCGCACGATCACGTCGTCGGCGACATGGACCAAGTACGACGCCACCAACAGTTGGACGACGGCCGGCGGCGATACGACCGGGACGTTTGATCGCAGTCAGATTCGCACCAGTTGGGTGGGCTCGAGCTCCGAGTTCGCCTACTTCGACATCAGCCCGATCGCTGAGCAGTGGGTGCGTGGCGACACCAACCGTGGACTGCTCCTGCAGCTCAAGGACGAGACGCTCAACGACGTTCTGACCTTCGCTGGGACCGGCGGCACCAGCGGCAACCTGCCCTTCGTGGCGATCGACTGGCAGCGCCACCCCGGCCACGAGCGCGACAAGACCTACGAGACCCAGCGGCTCTCAGACAACACCAACGTCTCGGTCGACGTGGCCAATGGCAACCTGTCGAGTACCAGCCAAAACCTGCACGTCAACGGCGTCGCCGGCCACAACCTCGACTTCGCGGTGACCTACAACGGCACCGACGACCTCTCCCGACGCCGCGCGGTGGCCGAGCACTGGACGCTGTCGATCGCCGGCGCCTCGCTGTCGCTGGAGCGCAACTACCCCAACGACGGTCGCGTCCTGCGGCTGGGCGACGGGACCACCTACCGCTTTGACCGCGACCCCGCCAGCGACAGCTCCGGACATGCGGCCTATCGCACGCCGTCGGGCATCGAGGCCGACATGGACACCGATACCGCGACGGGCAAGACGACGATCACGTGGCGGCGCAGCGGCGCCAAGTGGAAGTACAACGAGTTCTTCCCCGGTGACCTCGAGTCGGTCACCGACGACCACGGCAACACGTGGAAGACGTTCCAGACCACCGTCGCGCCGGGCGAGGTCGAGCCCACCGAGATCCGCAACACCGCCGGCACCACCGTCGCGACCCTGGCCTATGACACCAACGGCGCGCTGACCAGGATCACCGACACGGCCACGGGCCGGCACTGGGACTACGGCCAGAGCTCAACGAGCTCGCCCTGGACGCTGAACACCATCACCAACCCCGACGGCAAGATCGTCCACTACTACTACACCTCCGGCAAGCTGTCGAAGATCACCGACGCGCGCGGCCACGACACGACCTTCACCTATGGCACCGGGACCGACGGCAACGCCTCCCAGGTCACCGCCATCACCCGCGTCGTCGACGGCACCACCACCAACGACATCACCACGACCTTCAACTACCTGCCGACGGGCACCGCACCCTGCGCCACCGGCTACACCGGCTGGACCATCGAGACCACCCCAGAACCCCACGCCGGGACCAACAAGACCAAGTACTGCTGGATCACCGACGGCCAGGTCTCAGATGCCTCCGACGCCCTGGATCGCAAGCAGGCACGCACCTACAGCGCGACCGGCAACGTCGCGACGTTCACCGGCCTGGCGGGCACCGCCAACAGCACGCTGACGACCTACACCTTCTCCGCCGACGCCAAGGACAACCCGACCGGTACCACGACCAAGGCGACGTCGGCCAGCAACGAGACGACGTCGATCAAGTATTGCGACGACACCAGCCAGCCGACGTGCAGCTCCCAGTCGGCTGACCCCTTGTACAAGTACCGGCCGACGCTGTCGACCGATGAGCAGGGCGACAGCCAGGCCTACAAGTACGGCAGCGGCGGCTCGTCGCTGTCGACCAACCCCGGCGACCTCACCGAGATCATCTCCCAGTCCGGTGGTGACCATCAGTACCTCGGCTACGACAGCTACGGCGACGTGACGTCGGTCAAGGACGGAAACGCCAACACCACGACGCTGCATTACAACGCCAGCCAAGAGCTGGACACCGTCACGCCCCCTGCACCGCTGGTCGCTCAGAGCTTCACCTACGACGCCGCGAGGCGGATCGCCTCAGCTACCGATGGCAACGCCATGACGGCCATCCCGACCTACGACGGCCAGGACCGCGTCACCCGCGTGGATTTCAAGAACGCGGCGGGTATCACCCGGAAGTGGATGACCTTCGCCTACGACGACAACGGCAACCTGACCCAGCGAGCCGACAGCGACGGCAACACCACGACCTATACCTACGACAACCTCAACCGCCGTGACTCCGAGACGCTCCCGGGTGCTCGGACCAACTGCTACGCCTACGACAAGAACGGCAACCTCATCAGCGTGGCCGACGGCAGCGGCACGACCTCCTACACCTACGACGAGATCAACCGGCTCAAGACCATCGTCTCGCCCAACGCCGCCGGCGGCACCGAGACGATCTCCTACGCCTACGGCGACACCGGCGGCCCGACCGGCTCCCCCGTCTGGCGTACCGCAACCTTCCCCGGCGGCCTGGTCCACGAGGTCGACTCCGACCTGGCCGGCAACGACATCATCGACGTCATCAAGACCACGGGCGCCACGCCGGTCGAGCGCTGGAAGGAGACCCACACCTTCACCAACGGCACGGGCACCTCGACGCTGCTGCAGACCAGCACCGATCTGGCCGGCAAGACCACGACCTACTCCTACGGCCCAGTCGACCGCCTGACCGAAGCCAAGACCGTGCAGTCGGGCTCGACGACCGAGGACTGGAACTACACCTACGACAGCGCCGGCAACCGCCTGACCGCCGCCCGCACCGCCGGCGGCTCCACGACCACCACGACCTCGGCCTACAACGCCGCCAACCAGCTGTGCTGGAACTACACCGCCACCAGCACCGCGGCATGCGGCTCGCCGCCCGCCGGCGCAACGTCCTACAGCTACGACGGCGCAGGCGACCGACTCTCCGGCGGCTCTACGGCCACGTGGGACGCCTACCCGCGCCTCACCACGCTCGGCGGAATCAACGTCTTCAACCTCGCCCCCGGCAACGGCGAGCTCACCGGCTACGGCACCACCGAGTTCCAAAACAACCTGCTCGGCGTCGGCCGCGAGATCCCCAACAGCGGCGCGAGCACCGCCTACACCCGCCAACCCGACGGCACCCTCGTCGCCCAACGCACCAACTCCACCAAGCAGTCGATCTTCACCAACCGCCTCGGCTCCACCATCGCCGTCACCGACCACGCCAACAACACCCTCGACCGCACCTACACCTACGACCCCTACGGCACCCCATCCACCACCGGCACCGGAGCAACCAGCGACATCCTCTACGCCGGCGGCCTGACCATCGGCGGCCTCGACCACTTCGGCGCCCGCTACTACGACCCCACCACCGCCACCTGGACCCAAC
>JAOPZP010000118.1 GCA_025964055.1 Conexibacter sp. | reverse complement strand
GCGGCGACCGCCGGCGGGCGCCGCCCGCGCGTTCAGGTCCCCGAGCCCGGCGACCACGACGTGGTGGTCAAGGCCACGCACGTCGAGGCCCCGGCGCTCGACGGCGCCGACCGCTACCCGGACATCTTCGGCGACGACGAGACGCCGACGCCCGAGGACCTCGCCGCCGAGCTCGACGAGACGCGGACCCGCAAGCGCAAGCCGCGCGCGAAGGCGACGCCCGAGCCGGTCGACATCCCCGACGACCTCGGCGAGGACGCCGAGCCCGATCCGCTGGACGCCGCCGTCGAGGAGGCGGTGCTGTCGGAGGTCCACGTCGACGACGATCCCGGCGACGGCGTGCCGCGCCAGCTCGAGCTGCCGGCCGCCCGCGGGGAGGACGACGGCGAGGAGATCGAGTACGTCGTCCCGGACCCGCGCGTGCTCAAGCGCTCCACCGGTGACCAGATCCGCCCGGACACGAGCGGCAACGCGAAGACCGCCGCCGCGCTGATCGAGGCGCTGAGCCACTTCAACGTGGAGGCCAAGGTCGTCGGCACCGTCAGCGGCCCGCACATCACGCGCTACGAGCTGCGCCTGGCGCCGGGGGTGAAGATGAGCAAGGTCTCGCAGCTCAAGGACGACCTGGCCTACGCGCTGGCCGCCACCGAGATCCGCATCCTCGCGCCGATCCCCGGCAAGACCGCCGTCGGCATCGAGGTCCCCAACCGCGACCGCCGCACCGTCCACCTCGGGGACGTCTTCCGCGCGCGCCCCGAGGGCTACTCGCCGCTGACGGTCTGGCTCGGCAAGGACGTCTCGGGCAAGGCGATCGGCGCCGACCTGGCCAAGATGCCGCACATCCTCGTCGCCGGCACCACCGGCGCGGGCAAGTCCGCGTGCATCAACGCCATGTTGTCGTCGATCCTGCTCAACGCCACGCCCGACGAGGCGCGGCTGGTGCTGGTCGACCCCAAGCAGGTCGAGCTCAACCACTACGAGGACGTCCCGCACCTCCTGACGCCGGTGATCACCAGCCCGCGCCAGGCCGCCAACGCGCTGCAGAACCTCGTGCGCGAGATGGAGTGGCGCTACGGGATCATGGCCATGAAGCGCACGCGCTCACTGGTCGAGCTCAACAAGGTGCGCCACGAGGAGGGCGAGAAGAACCTCCCCTACATCCTGTGCGTCATCGACGAGCTGGCCGACCTGATGATGGTCGCGCCCGGCGACGTCGAGGACTCCATCATCCGGATCGCTCAGAAGGCCCGCGCGGTCGGCATCCACCTCGTGCTCGCCACGCAGAGCCCGCGCGTGGACGTCATCACCGGCATGATCAAGGCCAACGTGCCGTCGCGGATCGCCTTCGCGGTGAGCTCGCAGACCGACTCCCGCGTGATCCTCGACCAGAACGGCGCCGAATCGCTGCTGGGCATGGGCGACATGCTGTTCTCGCCGGTCGGCTCGTCCAAGCTGCAGCGCATCCAGGGCGCGTACATCGACGAGGAGCAGGTCGGGCAGATCACCGAGTTCTGGGCGCGCCAGGGCGAGCCCGAGCTGCGCGCCGACCTCCTGGAGGAGGTCCAGGCCGAGGCGGGCGACGGCGGCCGCGACGAGGCCGACGGCAAGGACCCCGACGAGGACCCGCTGCTGGCCGAGGCGATCCAGCTCGTCGTCGAGATGGGCACCGCCTCGACCTCGATGCTGCAGCGGCGCATGCGCCTGGGCTACACCCGCGCCGGACGGATGATGGACATGCTCGAGCGCCGCAACGTGATCTCCGGCTACGAGGGCTCCAAGCCGCGCCAGGTCCTCATCACCGAGTCCGACGTGTCGCGCGTGCTGGCGGCACTGGCGGAGCGCGGGGACGTCGCGCCGCAGGCCGACGTCGAGCTGCCGCCGGCCCTCCCGCGCAGCGACGACGCCACCGTCGTCGCGGGCGACGACGAGCCTTCGTAGCCCGCTCCATAGACTGCGGGCCCAACGCCATGCCGGAGATCGGGTCCACACTTCGCGAGGCGCGCATGCGCGCCCGCATCGACATCTCGGAGATCGAAGCCGAGACGAAGATCCGTGCCAAGTACCTGCGGGCGCTGGAGAACGAGGAGTGGGCGCTGCTCCCGGGCCCGGCCTACGTGCGCAGCTTCCTGCGGACCTACGCCGAGGCGCTCGACCTCGACGCCAAGCTGCTGCTGGAGGAGTACAAGCTCCGCCACGAGCGGCCGTCCGACCACGACCTGATGCCGATCGGCGCCACGCGCCGGCGCGGCCGGGGCGGTCGCGGCGGCGGGACCGTGCGCCATCGCGAGCCGCGAGGAGTCCCCCGCGGCGTGATCGTCGGCGTGGTCGTCGTGCTGCTGCTCGGCGCGCTGTACCTGCTGGGCAAGGGCGGCGGCAACAGCGGCAACGGCGCCGCGTCGGTCGGGACGCAGACCGCCGGCCGGACCACCACGACGCCCGTGCCGGCGAGCACGAGCAAGTCGGCGTCGGGCTCCTCCAAGAAGAAGGGCTCCGGCGCCACGGCGCAGCGCTCGGCCAACTCCCGGCTCGTGCGGCTGCAGGTCATCGCGACCGGCCCGGGGCCGATCTCGGTCTGCCTGGTCGACGCCGCCGGCAAGCTGCGGATCCCGGGCGCCACGCTGCAGCAGAACGTGACGGCGGGGCCGTACCGGTCCAAGAGCTTCCGGCTCAAGCTGGGCAACGGCAACGCCCGCGTGCGCGTCAACGGCAAGATCCGCAGCGTGCCTAACGTCAGCCCGGTCGCCTTCCTGATCACCCGCACCACCTTCAAGCGCGTCGACCCGACCACGGCCCCGAGCTGCGGATGAGCGCCCGCGCCGGCATCGTCGTCACCGGCACCGAGGTGCTCACGGGGCGCGTCGCCGATCGCAACGGCCCGTGGCTGGCCGAGCGCCTGCGCGAGCTGGGCGTCGACCAGGCGCACACGATCGTCGTCGGCGACCGGCCCGCGGAGGTGCGCGAGGCGCTCGGCTGGCTGGCGCAGGCCGGGGTGGACGTGATCATCACCAGCGGCGGGCTGGGACCGACCGAGGACGACCTGACCGCGGCGGTCGTCGCGGAGTTCCAGGGCCGTCCGATGGCGCTCGACGAGCCGCTGGAGGGCCGGATCTGGACGATCCTCGAAGGGCTGCGGGCCCGCTGGCCCGACCTCGACGAGGAGGCGATCCGGCGCTCGAACCGCAAGCAGGCGATGGTGCCGGAGGGCGCCACGGTGCTCGAGCCCGTCGGCACGGCGCCCGGGCTCGTGGTGCCGCCGGCCGACGGTGCGGTCGGCCCGACGGTCGTGGTCCTGCCGGGGCCGCCGCGCGAGCTGCGGCCGATGTGGTCGACCGCCGTGGAGACCGACGCCTTCCGCGCGGCGACCACCGGCGCGACGACCTACCGCCAGCACATGCTGCGGATGTTCGGGATCCCGGAGTCCGAGATCGCCGAGACGCTCGTGCGCGCGCGCGACGCGGGGATCGACCTCGACGCGCTGGAGATCACCACCTGCCTGCGCCGCGGCGAGGTCGAGGTGGTCACGCGGTACGAGCCGCCCCAGCAGGCGACCTACGACGCGTTCGAGGCGATCGTCCGCGATCGCCACGCCGGCACGCTGTTCTCCGACGACGGGACGTCGGTCGACGAGCAGGTGGCGGGGCTGTTGCGCTCGTCGGGCCTGACGATCGCCACGGCCGAGTCGTGCACCGGCGGGCTGCTGGCGGGCCGGCTGACCGACCTGGCGGGATCCTCGGACTACGTGCGCGGCGGGCTCGTCGTGTACTCCGACGCGGCGAAGGTGGCGCTGGCGGGTGTGGATCCTGAGCTGATCGCGCGCGTGGGCGCCGTGTCGGTGGAGGTCGCCGAGGCGCTGGCCGACGGTGCGATCGCCGCGCTGGACGCCGACGTCGGCGTGGGGATCACGGGCATCGCGGGACCGGGCGGCGGGACGCCGGACAAGCCGGTGGGCACGGTGTGCTTCTCGGTGGCGCTGCGGGGTGGGGGCGAGGACGGCGGCGGGCCGGCGCGGCTCACGCGGCGCGTCGTGCTGCCCGGCGGGCGCTTCGACGTCCGCGACCGCTCCACGACCGTGGCGATGCACCTGGTGCGCCGGCTGCTGCGGGGCGAGCGCGACGGCGGCCCGGGGTCCGGATCAGAGGACCGGGCCGAGACCTGAGCGCACGCCTCTTCGTCGCCCTGGAGATCGGCGAGGAGGATCGGCTCGCGCTGGCGGGCTGGGCGCAGGAGGTGGTGGGCGAGGACCGCGGCATGCGCGTGGTCGCGCCCGAGTCCGTGCACCTGACGATGGCGTTCCTGGGCCATCGGGCCCTGGACGAGATCGAGCCGCTGTCGGCGCTGGTGGCGTCCTTCGACGGCCGGCCGGCGCCGGAGCCGCTGGAGACGGCGGGCGCCCTGTGGCTGTCGCCGCGGCGGCCGCACGTGCTGACGGTGGCGGTCGCGGACCGCACGGGTGTGCTGCGGACGTTGCACGAGGAGCTGTGGAGCGGGCTGGAGGAGCTCGGGCACGTGCGGGAGCAGCGCATGTTCCGCCCGCACCTCACCGTGGCGCGCGTGCGCCACGGCTGGACGGCGCCGAGCAGTCGCCTGCCGGAGCTCCCGGACCGGCCGCTGCGGCCCGGGGGCCTGGTCCTCCTACGCTCATGGCTGGGCGGCGGCCCGGCGCGCTACGAGGCGCTGTCGCACGCAGGATTCGCCGCCGAATCGTGACGGTTCGCTGCTGTTCCGTGACACGAACGTGCGTACGGTTCGGGTCGTCCTAGTTCCGTCCGACGCGACCCGCACACTGATGGCACTTCCGCGCAAGAGAGAGGTTTCACCCCGCATGCCCGCCACCGACGAAAAGGCCATCAAGGCCCGAGACACCGCCCTTGCCGGCGCCCTCACGCAGATCGAGCGCCAGTTCGGCAAGGGCTCGGTCATGCGGATGGGCGACCCGGGCGCGCAGGTCAAGGTCAACGCCATCCCGACCGGCGCGCTGTCGCTGGACCTGGCGCTCGGCATCGGCGGCATGCCCCGCGGCCGCATCGTCGAGGTCTTCGGCCCGGAGTCCTCCGGCAAGACGACGCTCGTCTACCACGTGCTCGCCGAGGCCCAGCGGCTCGGTGGCGTGTGCGCGTTCATCGACGCCGAGCACGCCATGGACCCGCTGTACGCCCAGCAGATCGGCGTCAACATCGACAACCTGCTCGTGTCGCAGCCCGACTACGGCGAGCAGGCGCTGGAGATCTGCGACATGTTGGTGCGCTCCGGCGCGGTCGACCTCGTCGCCATCGACTCCGTCGCGGCCCTGACGCCGCGCGCCGAGCTCGAGGGCCAGATGGGCGACCAGACCGTCGGCCTGCAGGCGCGGATGATGAGCCAGGCGATGCGCAAGCTCGCCGGCAACCTGAACCGCACCCAGACGCTGTGCCTCTTCACGAACCAGATCCGCGAGAAGGTCGGCGTGATGTTCGGCTCGCCGGAGACGCAGCCGGGCGGCCGCGCGCTGAAGTTCTACTCGTCGCAGCGCCTGGACATCCGGCGCATCGAGACGCTGAAGGACGGCACCGAGGCCGTGGGCAACCGCGTCCGCGTCAAGGTCGTCAAGAACAAGGTCGCGGCCCCGTTCCGCCAGGCCGAGTTCGACATCGAGTTCGGCAGGGGCATCTCGACCTCGGGCTGCATCCTCGACCTCGGCATCGAGCACAACATCGTCACGAAGTCCGGCTCGTTCTTCTCCTACGGCGAGGATCGCCTGGGCCAGGGGCGCAACAACGCCAAGGGCTTCCTCGACGAGCACCAGGAGATCGCCAAGGAGATCGAGGCCAAGATCTACGAGGCGCTCGACTTCAACCGCGACCTCGTGGCCGAGATCGACCGCGACGCGGTCCCCGAGGGCGTCGATCCGGCGACCGGGGAGATCATGGCCGAGCGGGCCCGGCCGAAGGCGACCGCCTAGCGGCTGGAGGGCTTGGGCGTGACGACCGCCGAACGCGCGCTGGATCCCGAGGCCCGTCTCCAGCACGCGCTGGACCTGAGCTACCGCTACCTCGGGTTCCGTGATCGCACGGTGGTCGAGGTGCGGCGGCACCTCGAGGCCAAGCGGGTCGAGCCCGACACGATCGAGCAGACCGTCGCGGAGCTGCTGGAGCTCGCGTACCTCGACGACGCGCGGTTCGCGCAGCGCTTCGTCGAGGATCGGCGCACGCTGGACCATTGGGGCAACGAGCGCATCGAGCGCAAGCTGCTCTCCTCGGGCGTTCCGGCCGAGCTCGTCGAGACGGCGTTGGCGGTGCGCGACGACGGCGGCGAGCTCGAGGCGGCGCTGACGGTGCTGGCCCGCCGGTTCCGCGAGCCGCCCGAGACCGACCGCGACCGCGACCGCGCGCTCGGGTTCCTGGTCCGCAAGGGCTACGAGCTCGAGGTCGCCTACGACGCGATCCGGGCCTACGGGCGCGACTGACCCTCGTAGGCTGGCGCCCATGCCCAGCGACTTCGGCATCGACCGGATCGCGACGGCGCGCCTCGTCGGCCGCCGGCCCGAGCCCAACGATGCGGCGGCCTTCGCTCGGATCCTCACCGACGCACGCGTGGCCGAGGAGGCCTGGCCCGAGCACCTGCGCACCGCCGACCGCGCGCGGGAGATGTTGAAGGACATGATCGCGCATTGGGAGCGCTGGGGCTTCGGGCCGTGGACGGTTCTGCTCGACGGCGAGGTCATCGGCTACGACGGCCTGCGCCACGCCGACGTCGCCGGCCGGCCCGCGATCGAGTTGATGTGGTTCCTGGACGCCGACCACTGGGGCCAGGGCTATGCGACCGAGATGGCCCGCGAGGCGCTGCGCGTCGCCTTCGAGGTCCTCGAGCTCGATCGGGTCGTGGCCGAGACGGTCGACGTCAACCACGCGTCCCGCGCGGTGATGGAGAAGCTCGGCATGGCCCACGTCGACACGGTCATGCATGCGGGCCTCCCGCACGTCGTGTACGCGCTCCGTCGCTGAATTCCTTCAGCGCGCCCGCGAATTCCTTCAGGGCGACCGCAACTGTCGTCCCACCGATGGTGTTCCATCGTCGTACCTGATCGACCAGGCCGAGTCCCGCGCTCTCCGGAGCGGGGGAGCGGGGGAACCAATCGGGTCGGCGCACGACGCGTCGGCCCTGGGGCGAATCGCTGCAGTCCATGCGGCGTAGCGCGCAAGCGCGAGCCCGTCAGCTCACCTCGTAGGCCGCCACCCCACAGCTGAGGAGCACCTGATGGACGCCGCCTACGCCCGGACCGCCACGGACGACCGCTTCGCGATCTTCGCGGAGCCTCCCGGGATCCGAGACCTTGGACTCCCCGAGCTCTGGGAGCGCTCCGCAGCGCGCTCGCAGCGCCGGCGCCGGGCGGCGGCCGCGCGGATCATCGCGCTGCCCAGGACGGCGACCGCCAGGATTTCGGCGTTCATGCTCGCCGCCGGGGTCGTCGGCCAGGCC
>JAOPZP010000106.1 GCA_025964055.1 Conexibacter sp. | reverse complement strand
CCGGCGACCGCGTTGCGTGGTGCGCGCCGCGCGCGCCGCGGCGGCGAGCGCGAAGACGCCGCCGCCGACGACGGCGATCGTCGCGCCGGGCGGTGCGTTGGTCTGCACCGACAGCCAGAGGCCGGTCACGCCCTCGGCGACGACGAGCGCCACGGTCGCGAGCTGCCACGTGCGCAGGCGGTCGACGAACAGGCGCGTGGTGGCGGCGGGGACGACCAGCAGGGCGGTCGACAGCAGCGCGCCGATCGCGTCGAGCGCCGCGACGGCCGACGCGGCGACCAGCGCGAGCAGCAGCAGGTCGGGCAGCGGCGAGCGGGCGCCGAGGGCGCGCGCGCCGTCGCGATCGAAGCCCGAGGCCAGCCAGCGGCGGCCCAGCAGCGCGCCGGCCACCAGCACCGCGACGCCGACCGCGCCGGCGACGAGCTGGTCGGTGGAATCGATGATCAGCAGGCTGCCGAACAGCAGGCGCTCCACGCTGCCCTGGGAGTGGAAGACGTCGCTGGCGAGGATCACGCCGGCGGCCAGCGCACCGACGAGCACGAGCGCGGTGGCGCTGTCGTACTCGGCGCGGCCGCGGTTGGCCAGGGCCGCCACGCCGATCGCGACGAGCCCCGCGGTCGCCAGCGCGCCGAGCAGCGGCGAGAAGCCGAGGCCGTCGGCGAGCACGAGCCCGGGGAACGCGGCGGTGCCGACGGCGTGGGCGTAGAAGCTGAGCCCGCGGAGCACGATCCACGTCCCCAGGATCCCGGAGCCGACGGCCAGCAGCGCGATCTCGACGACGGCGCGCTGGACGAAGGGCAGGTCGAACGGGGCGGGCACCGGCGGGAGTATAAGCGAGAACGGTTCTCATTCTCACCGCGGTGCGAGCCTGAGTCGCGCACCGAGCCGGCGTGCTCCCGGCGGTGGCGTGCCGGCTAGCCGTCTTCGGGCTCGCCCGCGGCGGCCGCGACCGCGTCCGCCTGGCGGGTGCGCCAGGCGACGAGCCGGCGAGCCAGCACGGGGGAGAGGCTCGTGGCCAGCGCGTCGGCCTCGGCGGCCGCCTGCTCGTCGTCGAGCCCGAGCACCTCCTGCGCCAGCACGCGCGCGGCGTGGCGGCGGGAGGTCAGGACCAGCGCGGCGCTCGTGCCGCTCGCCGTGAGGGTCAGCGCGTCGGCCGCGACGAGGTCGACGCCGCGGAGGCGGCGGATCATCTCCAGCGCCGTCGGGTGCGACACGCCGACCTTGCGCGCGACCGCGGCCTGCGACGGCGGCGTGCCGCCCACGTTGAGGTCGCGCAGCGCCAGCAGGTAGCGCGCCTCGCCCTCGGTCAGCTCCATGCACGGCACCTGTTCGGCGGAGCCGGGCTTGGGACGGGTGGAGCGAGCGGGCATGGCTACCGCTCAGGGTACCGTCGTGGGCGGCGGCTCAGGGATCAGCGGGCGGCCGGCGGGCGCCGCCGCGGCGAGTCCCTGGGCCAGCGCGCCGGCGATCACCGCGACCGCCTCGCGGCTGCTGGGCATCACGGTGGTGTTGAAGAACCCGTGCAGCTGGCCGTGGCGCTGGTGCGTCACCGCCACCCCGGCGTCGCGGAGGCGCGCGGCGTACGCCTCGCCCTCGTCGCGCAGCGGGTCCGGGACGCACGTCGCGACATAGGCGGGCGGCAACCCCGAGAGGTCGCCGGCGCGCAGCGGCGAGGCCTGCGGCTCGGCCCGGCGGGCGCGGTCGGGCACGTACTTGTCGACGTACCAGTCCATCGCGCGCTCGGTGAGGAAGAAGCCGTCGGCGAACGTCGCGACCGAGCCGGCCTTCTCGGCCAGGTCGACCGCGGGGTAGATCAGCAGCTGGAACGCGGCCGCGGGGAGCGCGTCGTCGTCGCGGGCGTGCAGGGCCACGATCGCGGCGAGGTTCCCGCCGGCGCTGTCGCCGCCGACCGCGACGCGCGCCGGGTCGGTGCCGAGCCGTTCGGCGTGCGCGACGGCCCAGGCGTAGGCGGCGACCGCGTCATCGACGGCCGCCGGGTACGGGTGCTCGGGCGCGAGCCGGTAGTCGACCGACAGCACCCGGACGCCGGCGAGGTGCGCCAGCAGCCGGCAGCTCGCGTCGTGGCTCGCCACCGAGCCCTGTACCCACCCGCCGCCGTGGTAGTACACCAACAACGGTCCCGGCGTGGGAGCGCCGTGGGGCGCGTAGAGGCGCGCCGGGATCGGCGTGGAGCCGTCGGCGCCGGCGATCGCGTGGTCGCCGACTGCCAGCGGCAGGCGCGGCCGCACCGCCATCGAACGCGCCGAGAGCAGCAGCCGGTGGCGCTGCTCGGCGACCGTGACGCGATCGTTCTGGCGGTCCGGCGCGACCGCCGACAGGCGCGCCAGCAGCCACGCCTCCGGGTGCAGCCCTGCGGCGTGGGCCGGCGGCGTGCCAGCCAGGCGGCGCACGAGCGGGGCCGGCAGCGCGTAGACCGCGCGGCAGAGCAGGCCGCCGAGGCGGGCCTCGAGCCGGCCGAGCAGCAGGGACGGGGTGGTCATGGGCGGCTCGGCTCCTCGGAGGGACGACAGGGATGGGTGGTGCGCGGGACCATGACCTAGAACAACGCCATCCCCGGCTGGACGCCGACCTCGACCAGGCGCGGCCCGGTCTGATCGGCCAGCGCCTCGCCCAGCGCGGCACGCAGCTCCTCGCGGCCGGTGACCGATCGCGACGGCACGCCGTAGCTGGCGGCGGTGGCGGCGACGTCGAGCCCCGGCAGCTCCAGGCCCGGCGCGCCCTCGACCTGCTCGAGCGTCGAGAACCACTTCAGGATCGAGTACTCGCCGTTGCGCAGGACGAGGAACGTGACCGGCACGTTGTAGGCCTTGGCCGTCCAGAAGCCGGTGATCGCGTACTGCGCCGAGCCCTCGCCCAGGACGCACACGACCGGCCGCGAGGGCTGGGCGAGCTGCACGCCGATGGCGGCGGCCAGGCCGAAGCCCAGGCCGCCGGCGGCGCTGAAGTAGTAGCTGCCCGGCGTCGAGATCCGCAGGCGGTTGCGCAGCGCCAGCGTGCTCGACGGGGACTCAAGCACGACGATCGCGCCTGCGGGCAGCACCTGCGCGAGCGTGCCGTGGACGTCGCCGGCGTCCATCGGCGCGCCGGGATCGCCGTCGGCCGGCGCCGGAGCGCGGTCCAGCGCGGTCGGCGGCGTGCGGCTGCTGCGCTCCGACCCGAGCTCGGTCAGAAGCGCGTCGAGGGTCAGGCCGACGTCGGCGACGATCGCGTCGCCGGCCGGCGCCCGCGCCGCCTCGTCGGGATCGTCGGTGATCGCGACGAGCTCGGTGCCCGCCGGCAGCGCGGGGCCGGGCAGGTAGGGGTAGTAGGGGAAGACCGACGAGCCGACGACCAGCACGAGGTCGTGACCCTCGAGCGTCTGGCCGGCCGGGCCGATCGCGGGCGGCAGGCTGCCGCGGAAGTGCGCGTGCCCCTCGGGGAAGCCGAGCCGGCCGCCGCCCGGAGCGGGCGTCGCCCACACCGGCAGCGCCTGGTGCTCGGCCAGCGCGACGGCCTGCTCCCACGCGCCGGCGGCGTCGATGCC
>JAOPZP010000099.1 GCA_025964055.1 Conexibacter sp. | reverse complement strand
GGCGACCTGGAGTCCTACGCCGAGCTCATGCACGAGCACTGGGAGAACAAGCGCCAGCGCTCCCCCGGCATGACGGGCGAGAGGATCGACACGCTGTACACGCTGGCGCGGCGCTCGGGCTGCCTCGGCGGCAAGCTGGTCGGCGCCGGCGGCGGCGGCTTCCTGCTGGTCTACGCCCAGCGCCCCGAGGACACGCGCCAGGCCATGGCCGCCGCGGGCGCGTCCGAGCTGCCCTTCGACTTCGAGTTCCGCGGCGCCATCGGCAGCGAGTCTGCATGAACCTGAGCGTCGGGATGATCGGCTGCGGCCTCATGGGCCGCAAGCGGGCCGCTGCGCTGGGCGACGACCACGTCGTCGGCGCCTACGACCTGCGGCTCGACGCGGCGGAGGCGCTCGTCGGCGAGTTCGGCGGCACGGCCTGCGCGACGCTCGACGATCTCCTGGCGCTGAAGCCCGACGTGGTCGTGGTGGCCACCAGCCACGACCAGCTGGCCCCCAACAGCGTCGCGGCGCTGGAGGCGGGCAGCCACGTGCTCGTCGAGAAGCCCGCGGGCATCGGCGTCGCCGACGTCGACCGCATCGCCGCCGCCGCGCAGGCGGCCGGGAAGGTCGCCAAGGTCGGGTTCAACCACCGCTTCCACCCGGCCATCGCCCAGGCGATCGAGACCGCGCGCTCGGGCCGCTTCGGCGACGTCCTGTTCCTGCGCGGCCGCTACGGCCACGGCGGCCGCCCCGGCTACGACCGCGAGTGGCGCGCCGACCCCAAGACCGGCGGCGGCGGCGAGATGACCGACCAGGGCATGCACCTGCTCGACCTCTCGCACTGGCTGCTGGGCGAGCTGCCGCTGCACTCAGCGCTGCTGCGCACGAGCTTCTGGGACATGCCCGTCGAGGACAACGCCGCGATCCTGCTCGGCGTGCCGGGCGACCACCGCGCGCCCTGGGCCACGCTGCACGTCACGTGGACCGAGTGGAAGAACATGTTCTCGATGGAGATCACCTGCCGCACCGGCAAGCTGGTCGTCGAGGGCCTGCAGGGCTCCTACGGCCCGCAGAAGCTGACCGTCTACGCGATGAAGCCGGAGATGGGACCGCCCGACCGCGAGGTCTTCGAGTTCGACCCGGTCGACGTCTCCTGGGCGGCGGAGTGGGACAGCGTCCGCGCGGCCATCGCCTCCGGCGAGCCCGCGGCCGACCTCGACTCGGTGCGCTACTGCTGGGAGCTCATCGAGCAGGCCTACGCGGCCAACGGCTATCCGACGCCGGGCGGGGACGCATGAAGGTCTGCGTCACCGGCCTGTGGCACCTCGGCGCCGTGACGGCGGCCTCGCTGGCCTCCGTCGGCCACGAGGTCACCGCCTACGACACCGACGCCGACGTCGTCGCGACCCTGGCCGGCGGCACGCCCCCGATCTTCGAGCCGGGCCTCGAGGAGCTCGTGTGCCGCGGCCTGGAGGCCGGCACGCTGCGCCCGACCGCCGACCCCGCCGACGCCGTCCGCGGCGCGGCGGTCGTCTGGGTCACCTACGACACGCCCGTCGACGCCGAGGACATCGCCGACGTCGACCACGTCCTGGACCGCGTGCGCGCCCTGCTGCCGCTCCTGGACCCCGGCACGGTCGTGCTGATCTCCTCCCAGGTCCCGGTCGGCTCGACCGCGCGGCTGGAGACGGAGGCGCCCGCGGGCATCTCCTTCGCCTACTCGCCCGAGAACCTGCGCCTGGGCAAGGCCATCAACGTGTTCCTGGAGCCCGACCGCGTCGTGGTCGGCACGCGCGACGCGCACGGCCGCGAGGTCGTGGGCGCGCTGCTGGCGCCGATCACCGACCGCGTCGAGTGGATGGGCGTCGAGTCGGCCGAGATGGCCAAGCACGCGCTCAACGCGTTCCTGGCGACCTCGGTCACCTTCATCAACGAGGTCGCCGCCGTCTGCGAGCGCGTGGGCGCCGACGCCGGCGACGTGGCGCGCGCGCTGAAGACCGAGGAGCGCATCGGCCCCAAGGCCTACCTCGGCCCCGGGGGAGCCTTTGCCGGCGGCACGCTGGCCCGCGACGTCCGCGCGCTCACCGCGATCGGCGACGCCGAGGGCCTCGTGACCGCCGTCCTGCACGGCGTCTGGGACAGCAACACCGCGCACCGCGGCTGGCCGCGCCGCACGATCGGCGCGCTGCTGGCGGCCGACGCGCCCATCACCTCCCCCGACGGCCTGACCGGCAAGACCGTCGCCGTCTGGGGCCTGACCTACAAGCCGGGCACCGACACGCTGCGCCGCTCGTCGTCGGTCGAGCTCTGCCTCGACCTCCTCGCCGCCGGCGCCACCGTGCGCGCGCACGACCCCGCCGTCAGCGCGCTGCCCCCCGACCTCTCCGAGGTGACCCTGATGGATGACCCCTTCGACGCGGCCCGCGGGGCCGACGCGCTGGTGATCGCCACCGAGTGGCCCGCCTACCGCGAGCTCGACGCCGCGCAGATCCCCGACGTGCTGGGCGGCGACCTCGTCGTCGACGCCAACGGCTTCCTCGCCGCTGCGCTGGCCGGCGACCCGCGCGTCCGCTACGCCTCGGTCGGGCGGCGGCCCGCATGAGCGGCGCGCTCGACGGGCGCACCGCGCTCATCACCGGCGCCAGCCAGGGCCTCGGCCTGGAGATCGCGCGCGCCTACCTGCGCGAGGGCGCGCGCATCGTCATCTGCGCGCGCTCGGAGGACAAGCTGCGCGCCGCCGAAGGCGAGCTGGCCGGCCTCGGCGAGGTCCACGCCCACGCCGCCGACGTCGCGTCGCCCGACGCCGTCGAGGCGCTGGTCGCGTTCGCCGTCGCCCGCCTCGGCGGTCTCGACGTCCTGGTCAACAACGCCGGCGTCTACGGCCCCAAGGGCGCCATCGACGAGGTCGACTGGGCGGAGTGGGCCAAGGCCATCGAGATCAACCTGATGGGGTCGGTCCTGCCCGCGCGCTTCGCCGTTCCGCACCTGCGGCGCGCCGACCACGGCAAGGTCGTCCAGCTCTCGGGCGGCGGGGCGACGTCGCCGATGCCGTTCCTCTCGGCCTACGCCGCGTCCAAGGCCGCGGTCATCCGCTTCGTCGAGACGCTCGCCGGCGAGGTCGCCGGCGACGCGATCGACGTCAACGCCATCGCGCCCGGCGCGCTCAACACGCGCATGCTCGACGAGGTCATCGCCGCCGGTCCCGAGGCCGTCGGCGAGGGCTTCTACGCCAAGGCCGTCCAGCAGCGCGACAGCGGCGGCACGCCCCTGGCACGCGGTGCCGACCTGGCGGTCTACCTGGGCTCGCGGCAGAGCGACGGGA
>JAOPZP010000078.1 GCA_025964055.1 Conexibacter sp. | reverse complement strand
CTCGAAGCCGCGGACCGCGACCGCCTGCTCGACCAGCTCGGCCGAGCGCGACTCCACGGCTTCGGCCGCGCGGTAGAGGACCTGCCCGCGGTTGTAGGCGGTGCGCTTGGCCCAGCCGGCCTGCGCCC
The DNA here is from genome assembly GCA_025964055.1 of Conexibacter sp. Lineage (GTDB taxonomy): Bacteria > Actinomycetota > Thermoleophilia > Solirubrobacterales > Solirubrobacteraceae > Baekduia. The sequence continues at coordinate 18,801 of JAOPZP010000078.1, read as the reverse complement.
TGCGCGCGGCCTTCACCGCGTCGCGCACGTCCTTGCGCGAGCCGCGCGGGACGTTGGCGACGTGCTCGCCCGCGTGGTCGAGCGCCGGGTCGTGGCGGCCGGACTCCGAGCGCACGAACGCGCCCCCGATGTACAGCTTGTAGGTCTTGGCGACCGCGACGCGCATCGGGCTCATGCTCCCTGCCGGACGTAGGGACGCAGGCCGGCGGCACCGCCCTCGCGGCCGAAGCCGCTCTCCTTGAACCCGCCGAACGCCGCCGTCGGGTCGAAGTGGTTGTAGGTGTTCTGCCAGACGACGCCGGCCTGCAGCTTCGCAGCGACCTCGAAGGCCTTGGACCCCTTGTCGGTCCAGATCCCGGCGGCCAGGCCGTAGTTGGAGTTGTTGGCCTTCTCCACCGCCTCGGCGTGCGTGCGGAACGTGGTGATCGCCAGCACCGGCCCGAAGATCTCCTCGCGCGAGATGCGGTGCGCGGGCGAGGCCTCGGTGAACAGCGCCGGGGCGAACCAGTAGCCGCGGTCGGGCAGCGCGCAGCTGACCTGCCGCAGTCCGGCGCCCTCGTCCACGCCGGCGGCGACCAGCTCGCCGATCCGCGACAGCTGCGCGGCCGAGTTGATCGCGCCGACGTCGGTGTTCTTGTCCAGGGGGTCGCCGACGCGGAGCTTCTGCATCCGCGTCCAGAGCCGGTCGATCACGTCCTCGGCGACCGACTCCTGGACCAGCAGGCGGGAGCCCGCGCAGCACACATGCCCCTGGTTGAAGAAGATCCCCTGGACGATGCCCTCGACCGCCTGGTCGAGCGCCGCGTCCTCGAAGACGATGTTGGCCGACTTGCCGCCGAGCTCGAGCGTCAGCCCGACGTCGGTCCCGGCCAGCGCGGCCTGGATGTCGCGGCCGACGGCGGTCGAGCCGGTGAACGCGATCTTGTCGATGCCCTCGGCGCGGACCAGCGCCGCGCCCGCAGAGCCGTCGCCCGGCAGGATCGAGACGACCCCGTCGGGCAGCTCGGCCTCCTGCAGGATCTCGGCGAGCAGCAGCGCGGTCAGCGGCGTCGTGTCGGCGGGCTTGAGGATCGCCACGTTGCCGGTCGCCAGCGCCGGCGCCAGCTTCCACGCGGCCATCAGCAGCGGGAAGTTCCACGGCACGATCTGGCCGACCACGCCGCGCGGGGCGATCGCGCCCCCGCCGGGCAGCGCATACGCGAGCTTGTCGGCCCAGCCCGCGTAGTAGAAGAAGTGCGCGGCGGCCAGCGGGATGTCGACGTCGCGCGACTCCTTGATCGGCTTGCCGCCGTCGAGCGTCTCGACGATCGCCAGCTCGCGGGCGCGCTCCTGGATCAGGCGCGCGATGCGGAAGACGTACTTGCCGCGCTCCAGGCCCGGGAGCGCCGCCCAGGCGCCCTGCGCCGCGCGCGCCGCCGCGACCGCGCGCTCCACGTCGGCGGCCGACGCCTGCGCGACCTCGGCCAGCGGCTCCTCGGTCGCCGGGTTGATCGTCGGCGCGTAGCGGCCCTCGGCGGGCTCGACGAACGCGCCCCCGATGAACAGCCCGTAGCGGTCGCGCAGCCGGACGTGGTCGGTGGACTCGGGCGCCGGCGCGTACTCCCAGCGCACGGGCGCGCGCGAGGCCGTGGGGGCCTGCGGCGCAGCGGCCCGGGCCGCCGCGTGTCCGTTGGTCGCCGCGACCTGCGGCTCGGTCGTCGTCTCGCTCACGCGATCACTCCTTCGAGAAGTCCTCGGCCCGGCCGTAGCGACCGGTCTCGGTCTTGGCGTACTGCAGCAGCAGGTCGTTGAGCACCGACGAGGCGCCGATGCGCAGGCGGTCGGGCGTCAGCCAGTCGTCGCCCAGCGTCTCCTTGACGAGCACGAGCACGGCGAGCGCCGCCTTGCTCGTCGAGACGCCGCCCGCGGGCTTCATGCCGACCACGCGACCCGTGCGCTGCACGTAGTCGCGGATGGCCTCGAGCATGACGAGGATCACGCCGGGCGTCGCACCCTCGGCGGCCTTGCCCGTCGAGGTCTTGATGAAGTCGGCGCCCGCGTCCATCGCGAGCATCGAGGCGTGGCGCACGTGGTCGTAGGAGCCGAGCTCGACGGTCTCGAGGATGACCTTCAGGTGCGCCGGCCCGCACGCGTCCTTGATCTGCTCGATCTCGTCGATCACGCGCGCGTCGTCCCCGGAGAGGTAGGCGTCGCGCGAGATCACCATGTCGATCTCGTCGGCGCCGTCGGCGACCGCGAGGCGCACCTCCTCCAGGCGCGTCGCCAGCGGCGTCTGCCCCGCCGGGAACCCCGTCGCCACCGACGCGACGTGCACGCCCGTGCCCGCGACGGCGTCCAGCGCGACCGACACCATCGACGGGTAGACGCACACCGCCGCACACGACGGGACCTCGGGGTAGGCCGGCGACGGCGTCACCGCCTTGGCCGCCAGCTGGCGCACCTTGCCGGGGGTGTCGGCGCCCTCCAGCGTCGTGAGGTCGAGCACGGAGATCGCCAGCAGGATCCCCTGGCGCTTGGCCTCGGCCTTGATGGAGCGCTTGGCCAGCGCGTCGACCCGCTCTTGGATGCCGACCCGGTCGACGTGCGGCAGGGTCCTCGGTCCGCTCATGGGATCCAGGATAGGCCGATGGAGCCCCCGGCCGCGGGAGCGAGCCCCTGGGCGAGCACCCGCAGCGAAACGAGCCCTCTGGGCGAGGCTTCGCCGCCTAGTTCCCTTCGCGCTGGTACGGCACGCCGTCGGCCGCCGGCGGCGTCGAGCGGCCGACCACGCCCGCCACGGCGATCAGCGTCAGCACGTAGGGCAGCGCCTGGAAGAGCGTGGCCAGCGACGGTGAGAACTCCGGCAGGCGCTGGGCCAGCGCGCTGGAGAAGCCGAACAGCAGCGTCGCGGCGAGCACCCCGCCCGGCCGCCAGCGCCCGGCGATCAGCGCGGCCAGCGCGATGAAGCCGCGGCCGGCGGTCATGTTCTGCGAGAACGAGTGGACGAAGCCGATCGACAGGAACGCGCCGCCCAGCGCGGCCAGGCCGCCCGAGGCCACGACCGCCGCGTAGCGCGTCCGGTAGACGCCGATGCCGACGGTCTCGGCCGCGCGCGGGTTCTCCCCCACCGACCGCAGGCGCAGCCCCGTGCGCGTGCGGAAGACGAGCAGCCACACGAGCACGACCGCCAGCAGCGAGCCCCAGACCAGCAGGTTGAGCTGGCTGATCGCCTGCCCGATGAAGCCGAGCGAGTCGGTGGGGAGGTTGACCTCGGGGACCGACGGCAGGTTGTCGGGCGTGCCCTGGGCGCCGTAGGAGTTGACGTACATGTAGCCCGTGACGCCGAGCGCGACGAAGTTCAGCCCGGTGCCGACCACGATCTGGTCGGAGCGCAGCGAGACCGCGAAGATCGCGTGCACGAGCGCCAGCGCCATGCCCGCCAGCACGCCGATGAGGATGCCGCCTACCCACGTGCCGGTCTTGTCGGCGCCCCAGGCGGCGAAGAACGCGCCCATGAGCATCATGCCCTCCAGGGCGATGTTGACCACGCCGGCGCGCTCGCTGACCAGGCCGCCCAGCGCGGCGAACGTCAGCGGCGTGGCGTAGCGCAGCATCGCCGCGGTGAGCGCGCCCCAGGAGACCACGACCTCCAGGTGCGAGGTGCCCGAGCGCGTCGCGCCGTAGGCGCCGAGGACGCCGACGATCGCCGCGGCGATCGCGCCGCCCCCGAGCCGGCGCTCCCCGCCCACGATCGCCGCGACGCCGAGGCCGGCGGCGAGCACCGCGAGCACCACCGACGGTCCGATCGAGCGGACCTCGAACGGCGGCAGCGTCATAAGGAACGCGAGGATCCCGAGCGCGATGCCGCCCCAGCCCAGCGCGCGCTCGCGCGTCAGGCCCGAGCTCGGGCCGCCGTCGGGCGCGCGCAGGTTGCGGGTGATCGCCGCCGTGCTCATGCGACGACCTCGATGGTGTCCCCGGCGGGACCGGCGGCGCCACCGCCGCGCGCGCGTCGCCGTGGCCGCAGCTTGTTGTAGATCAAGAGGATGAGGACGTCGGCGCTGACGAACAGCACGACCAGGCCCTGGATGACCGTCGTCAAATTCTGCGCGAGCTCGGGCTCGAAGACGGCCGGGTCGAGGTTGCGCACCGACGTGCCGTTGACCAGCGCGCCGAACATCAGCGCCGCCAGGCATGTGCCCAGCGCGGTGTTGCGCCCCAGCAGCGCCACGGCGATCCCGAGGAACGCCAGCTGCGTGCCCTGGATGTCGTTCGTGGCGATGTGGAACTGCCAGCCGAGCACGTCGAGCGAGCCGGCCAGGCCGGCCAGCGCGCCGCACGTCGCCATGACCAGCACGTAGGTCCGCCCGACGCGGATGCCGCTGTAGCGCGCCGCCTCGGGGTTGAAGCCCACGGCGCGCGCCTCGTAGCCCTTGGTCGAGCGGTTCAGCAGCACCCAGTACACGACCGCCGCGGCCAGCGCGACGAAGATGCCGATGTGCAGGCCCTGCAGGTCGGCGTCGCCCCAGAAGACGGGCAGCCGTGCGCTGTGGACGATGTCGTTGGAGATCGGCACGTCGGGCTGCGCGTTGTTCTGCAGCGGGCCGCCGAGGCCGAAGAGGTAGACGCCCAGCCAGATCGCGATCCAGTTGAGCATGATCGTGGTGATCACCTCGTTGGCGCCGGTGATCGCCCTCAGCGCGCCGGAGATGCCCGCCCACGTCGCACCCGCCGCGGTCGCGAGCACCATCGCGAGGATCACGTGGATCCAGCCGGGCATGCCGGCCCACGACGACCCGGCCCAGACCGCCGCGATCGAGCCGACGATGTACTGGCCCTGGCCGCCGATGTTGAACAGGCCCGCGCGGAACGCGTAGCCGACGGCAAGCCCGAGCAGGATCAGCGGACCGGTGGTCAGCAGCGTCTGCTGGAGGTTGATCGCCGCCGTGTCGCGGTCGGGCCCCGACGTCCACGGAAACAGCCACTGCAGGCCGGAGCCGTCGAAGATCGCCTTGTAGGTCGAGAGCGGGTTGTGGCCCGTGGCCGCCACGACGAGGCCGCCCATGAAGAACGCGACGACCACCGTCAGCAGCGGCGCGATCCAGCCGCCGGCGCGCATCTGGCCGGTCATCCGCGCCACGAAGCCGGGCGACAGCGCGATCTCGGGCTGGCCGTCGGGCGGCGGCGGCGGTGCGGGCGCGCCGGGGCGGACGCTGCTCACGAGGAGGCCACGCGGCCCGCGCCGCTGCCGGTCATGAGCAGGCCGAGCTCCTCGTCGGACGCCGTCGGCGGCAGCTCGCCGACGATGCGCCCGTCGTAGATCACGACGATCCGGTCGGCCAGCGCCCGGACCTCGTCGAGCTCGAGCGAGAACAGCAGGATCGCGCGGCCCGCGTCGCGCTCGGCGAGCAGCCGCCGGTGGACGAACTCGATCGCGCCGACGTCCAGGCCGCGCGTCGGCTGCGCGGCGATCAGCGCGTCGGGGTTGCCGGAGATCTCGCGCGCGATGACGACCTTCTGCTGGTTGCCGCCCGACAGCGAGCGCGCCGGCGTGACGGGGGAGCCGCCGCGCACGTCGAACTCGTGCAGCAGCCGCGAGGCGGCGTCGAGCATCCGGCGCGGCTTGAGGAGGCCGAAGCGCGTGCCCTCGCGGTAGTCCATCAGCGCGAGGTTCTCCGAGAGGTTGAAGTCGAGCACGAGGCCGCGGCGATGGCGGTCCTCGGCGATGTGCCCGATGCCGGCGTCGCGCGCGGCGCGCGGGGTGCAGTTGGTGATGTCCTTGCCACCCAGGCGGACGTGCCCGCCGGTGCACGGCCGCAGCCCGGAGATCAGGTCGATCAGCTCGCTCTGGCCGTTGCCGTCGATGCCCGCGACGGCGACGATCTCGCCGGCGCGCACGTGCAGCGACACGCCGTCGACCGCCGGCAGCCCGCGGTCGTCGGTCGCGTGGACGTCGTCGAGCTCCAGCAGCGGCTGGCCCGGCTTCCCCGGCTCCTTCTCCACCCGCAGCACGACGTCGCGGCCGACCATCATGCGCGCCAGCGAGGCGTCGTCGGCGCCGGCGGTGTCGACGGTGCCGATCGTCTTGCCGCGGCGCAGGACCGTGACGCGATCGGCGACGTCGAGCACCTCGTGCAGCTTATGGGTGATGAAGACGATCGACGTGCCGGCGTCGCGCAGGGCCCGCAGCACCTCCGCGAGCTCCGCGGTCTCCTGCGCGGTGAGCACCGCGGTGGGCTCGTCGAGGACGAGGATCTTCGCGCCGCGGTCCAGCGCGCGCAGGATCTCGACGCGCTGCTGCTGGCCGACCGACACGTCCGACACGCGCGCGTCGGGATCGACCTTGAGGCCGTACCTGTCCGACAGCTCGCGCGTGCGGCGGCGCGCGCCCGCGAGGTCCAAGAGCCCGTGCTTGCGCGGCTCGGCGCCCAGCACGAGGTTCTCGGCCACGGTCATGACCGGGATCAGCATGAAGTGCTGGAACACCATGCCGACGCCGCGGTCCATGGCCTCGCGGGGCGAGTCGATCGTGACCGGCTCGCCGTCGATGAGGATCTCGCCCTCGTCGGGCCTGGCCATCCCGTAGACGACGCTCATCAGCGTCGACTTGCCGGCGCCGTTCTCCCCCAGCAGGGCGTGGATCTCCCCACGCCGCAGCTGGAGGTCGACGGCGTCGTTGGCCGTCAACGCGCCGAAGCGCTTGGTGATGCCGCGGAGCTCGAGCGCGAGCTCCGCGGCACCTGCGTTCTGTGGCGACACGTCCGCCAGGGTAGGACGCGTCGGGCTACTTGACGGTGTCCGGCACCGTGATGGAACCCGCAGCGAGCTTCGCCGTGACGTCGTCGAGCTGGGGCTGGTACTTGGCCCCGGCGGCGCTGACCTTGCCGATGCCCGCGCCCTTGTTCTTGACGTCGAACGTGGTGTTCGCGCCACCGGTGTACTTGTCGTCCTGGACCTGCTTGACCGTGTCGAGCACCGAGGTGTCGACCTTCTTGATGGCCGAGGTCAGGATGTACGGGCCGAGGTAGGACTGGTCGGCGTCGACGCCGATGCCCTGCTTGCTCTTCTGCTTGGCGGCGTCCAGGGCGCCGAGGCCGCACTGGCCCGCGACCTGGAAGACGACGCCGGAGCCCCGCGCGATCTGGCTGAGCGCGATCTCCTTGCACTTGGCCTGGTCGACGAAGTCCTGGGAGTAGGCGTGCAGCGTCTTGATCGACGGGTTGGCCGCCTTGGCGCCCGCCTCGTAGCCCGCGATGTAGTGGTCGACCGGCGGGATCTTCTGACCGCCGACGCTCGAGATCGTGGTGATGTTGTTGTCCTTGGCGTACAGGGCGGCGAGCGTGCCCGCCAGGTAGCCGGACTCCTGCTCCTTGAACAGCAGGCCCTCGACGTTGGTGGGCTTGCCCTTCAGGCCCGTGGCGTCGACGTCGATGATCGCGAACTTGGTGTTCGGGAACTTCTTGGCGACGGTGTCCATCGCGTCGGCCATCAGGAAGCCGACGCCGATGACGAGGTCGTACTTCTGCTGGGCCAGCGTCGAGAGGTTGGGGACGTAGTCGGCGTTGGACTTCGAGGTCAGGACGCGACCCGTGACGCCGAGCTGCGACTTGGCCTGCTCGAGGCCCTGGTTGGCCAGGGTGTTGAACGAGCGGTCGTTCAGACCGCCGATGTCGGTGACGAGGCCGACCTTGATCGCCTTCTTGGCCGGGGCGGCGGCGCTGGTGCCGGCAGTGCTCGACGAAGAGGAGCTGTTGTTGTTGGAGCCGCAGCCGGCGGCGGCGACGAGGAGGCCGGCGACGCCGATGGCGGCGATGGCCCGGCGTGTGGAACGTGCGCGCACTTGCGTGAGAACTCCCTCTGGGATTGAACGGGACTGCGGAGGGACAGCGCGGCCGACCCTTTGCCGCGGCGCAAACCTACATGCCCGGCCGGTGGTCATGGAGATTGACCATCAGGTCCGGTCCGGCGAACGCCGCATTCAGCGCGGTTTCGGTGATGTCCTGGAGGTCCTCGAGGTCGAGTCCGATGACCTCGTGGGCCAGCTCGTACTCGCGGCCGATGGTCGTACCGAAGTACGGAGGATCGTCTGATCCCAGGGTCACGGGGATCCCCGCGCCCATCAGCGAGGGCAGCGGATGGTCCTCGTAGCCGGGGTAGAGGCCGAGCACGACGTTCGACGTGGGGCACACCTCGAGCACGATCCCGCGCTGGGCCAGCTCGGCGACCAGGGACGGATCCTCGACGGCGCGGACGCCGTGCGAGATGCGCCGGACGCCGGGCAGCGCCAGCGCGGCGCGGATCGACTCGGGCCCGGCGTGCTCGCCCGCGTGGACCGAGCAGCCAAGGCCGGCCTCGGCGACGATCTCGAACGTCCGCTCGTAGTCGGCGGCCGGGTAGTTGGCCTCGTCGCCGGCCATGTTGAAGCCCACGACGTACGGGTGGTCCAGCGCGACGGTCCTGCGCGCGACGTCCTCGCAGTCGGCCACGCCGAAGTTGCGCACCGCCGAGGAGATGATCCGCCCGACGATCCCGTGCTCGGCCTGGGCGTCGTCGATGCCCTGCGCGATGCCCGCCAGGTGCTCGGCGTCGTCGAGGCCCACCTTGGCGCCGTGGTCCAGCGAGGCGATCAGCTCGACGTAGATCGTGCCCTCCGCCGCGCAGGACGCGAGGTACTCGTAGGTGACGTCGCGGTAGTCCTGGGCCGTGCGGATCGCGGTCGCGGCGTCGTCGTAGGCGCGCAGGAAGTCGAGGAAGTCGACCCAGGCGAACGTGTCGTCGTCGGCGAACAGCCGGTCGGGCAGCGCGATGCCGTTGCGGGCGGCCAGCCGCCGGATCAGCGCCGGCGTGGCCGTGCCCTCGAGGTGGACGTGCAGCTCGGCCTTGGGGATGGCCGCGACGCTGGTGGGTGGATCGGGGCTCATCGCAGGACCTCCGTGACGACGTCGACGTGGGGCGGCGCGGTCTCGCCGACGCTGATCAGCTTGCGGACCTGGGCCTCGGCGGCGTCGGCGGCCGCCTCGTCGCGCGCGTGCACGACTGCGAGCGGGCGCGCGCCCGCGCCGACCTCGGCGCCCAGGCCGGCGACGGCGTCGAGCCCGACCGCGGCATCGATGACGTCGCTCTCCACGGCGCGGCCGCCGCCGAGGCCCATGACGACGAGGCCCAGCCCGCGGGTGTCGTGGCGGACCACGACGCCGGGGCGCTCCGGGTACACGGTGCGGACGACGGGGGCCCGCTCCAGGTAGGCGTCCGGGCGCTCCATCAGGTCGGCCGGACCGCCGAGCGCGGCGACCATCGCCGCGAAGCGCTCGGCCGCGGCGCCGCTGGCCAGGGCGGCCGCGGGGTCGGCGTCGCCGAGGCCTCCGAGCTCGAGCACCGCGCGCGTGAGCGCGAGCGTCACCTCGACCAGCCGCGGGTCGGCGTCGGGCGCGCCGTTCAGCACGGCGATCGACTCGCGGACCTCCAGCGCGTTGCCCGCGGTCGCGCCCAGCACGCGGTCCATGTCGGTCAGCAGCGCGACGGTCGGCAGGCCGGCGGCGACCGCGACGTCCACGAGCGCGCGCGCGAGGGCGCGCGCGTCGCCGAGCTCGCTCATGAACGCGCCGGAGCCGTGCTTGACGTCCATGACCAGGCCGCCCAGCCCGGCGGCGAGCTTCTTGGACAGGATCGAGGAGACGATCAGCGGGATGGCCTCGACGCTGCCGGTCGCGTCGCGGATCGCGTACAGCCTCCGGTCAGCCGGGGCGAGGTCGTCGGTCTGGCCGCCGATCACGCATCCGACGTCCCGGACTACACGTCGCATGAGCTCGGCGTCCGGCGTGGCGTTGTAGCCGGGGATCGCCTCGAGCTTGTCCAGCGTGCCGCCCGTGTGGCCGAGGCCGCGGCCCGAGATCATCGGCGTCGCGCCGCCGCACGCGGCGATCAGCGGGGCGAGGATGAGCGACACCTTGTCGCCGACACCGCCGGTGGAGTGCTTGTCGAGCACCGGGCGGTCGAGGTCTGACCAGTCGATGACGCGCCCCGAGTCGCGCATGCCGAGCGTGAAGGCCGGCAGCTCCCGGGCGTCGAGGCCGCGGAAGAACACGGCCATCGCGAACGCCGCGACCTGGGCGTCGCTCAGCGTGCCGTCGCCGATGCCCACGGCGATCGCGCGCAGCTCGTCGCCGCTCAGCGCGCGGCCGTCGCGCTTGTCGCGCAGCAGCTCCTTGGTCGGCCGGCTCATGGGGCGAGCTCCGCGACGAAGCGGGTCAGCACCCGCTGCAGGTCGGCCGCGGCGACCTCCGCGTTGACGAGCGTGTGCTCGTGGGAGAGGACCTCGTCGCCGAGGCCCTCGGCGAGGTTGGTGATCGCCGAGACGGCCGCCACGCGCAGCCCGGCGTGGCGGGCGACGATCACCTCCGGGACGGTCGACATGCCGACCGCGTCGGCGCCGAGGATGCGGAATGCGCGGATCTCGGCGGGCGTCTCGAACGACGGACCCGCGACCGCGAGGTAGACGCCCTCGGCCAGCGCGACGCCCTCGGCGTCGGCTGCCGCGTGCAGCGCCGCCCGGAGGCCCGGGTCGTAGGCCTCGCCGAGGCCGACGAAGCGCGGTCCCAGCTCGTCGTCGTTGGGGCCCATGAGCGGGTTGGCGCCCATCATGTTGATGTGGTCGGTCAGCGCCATGAGCTGGCCGGGCGTGACGTCGCCGCGCAGCGACCCGGCGGCGTTGGTCAGCACGATCGACTCGGCGCCGAGCGCGCGCACCGTCCGCACCGGGACGGCCAGGTCGGACACCGGGACGCCCTCGTAGAGATGGGCGCGGCCCTGCAGGACGACGACCGGGGTGCCGGCCAGCGTGCCGAGCACGAGGCGGCCGGCGTGGCCGACCACCGAGCCGACGGGGAAGCCGGGCAGCTCGGCGTAGGGGATCGCGACGGCGTCGGTCACCGCGTCGGCCAGGCCGCCGAGGCCCGAGCCCAGCACGAGCCCCACGCGCGGGGTGATCGGCTCCCGCCCCTCGGCCGCCGCGCGCTCGCGGACCAGCTCGGCCGCCGCGGTCATGCCTGCGCCTCGGCGAGGTCGAAGGCCAGCGGCAGCAGCTCGGCCAGGGCGACCGTGCGCCGCACGCCCTCGGGCCCGCACAGGTGCACGGGCGTGGTGGGCTCGGCGAACTCGGCCAGGCGCTGGCGGCAGCCGCCGCACGGGACGATCAGCTCGGTGTCGGCCATCACGGCGACCTCGCGGATCGCGGTGGCGCCGGAGCTGATCAGCGCGCCGATGGCCGAGGTCTCGGCGCACTGGCCCTGGGGGTAGGAGCTGTTCTCGACGTTCGCGCCGGAGTGCAGCGCGCCCGCCTCGTCGCGCAGGCCGACGCCGACGTTGAAGTGCGAGTACGGCGCGTAGGCGCGGTCCATCGCGCGGCGCGCGAGGTCGACGAGGCGCTGGGTCGCGGCGCCCTGCTCGAGCAGCAGCGCGGCGTAGCCGGTGGCCACGACGCGGTCGTCGGTCATGCCGAGCGCGGCGCGCAGCGCGGCGACCTGCGCGTGCTCGGCGCTGAGGTCCGAGTCGGGCGGCGCGACCGCCTCCAGCTCGACCCAGTCGCCGAGGCCCTCGACGTGGTCGAGGTGGATCCGCACGGTGCCGGCCAGCAGCAGCCGGCGGGTCTTCTCGACGACGACCGAGATGCCCAGCGCGGCGTCCAGCGCCGCGGTGAGCCCGGGCGGATCCGGCACGTCGACCAGGTGGTAGGCGCTGGTGCGCGCGGCGGCCTCGTCGGCGCGCGCGTAGGCGATGAGCTGGGCGCGCGACGGCGCGCCATCGCCCTCGGGACGCTCCTCGCGGAGCTTGAGCCGGCCCTCGCGGGCGGCGAAGTAGGTGTCGCGCTGATGGAGCGCGCCCTGGTCCTGGGCGCCGGCCGCCAGCGCGGCCTGCAGCGTGCGCGCCGGTTCGGGATCGCGGGCCTTGAGCTCGACGTTGCGAAGTGCGTTCATCGCGGGGCCAAGCTACACGGTCGCTCGCGCACTCCGGCGGCGTGGCGGCATCCGCGCGCCGAGCTCCTCCGCCTCCGCGTCGGCGCCCGTGCACGCGTCTTCTGCATGGACTACTGTCGCCCCACCGATGGAAGGCCTACGCGTCGTCGACCACCCCGTGATGGCGCGAGCCGTGACCGAGCTGCGTGCCGTAGCGACGTCCCGCGCCGCGTTCCGCACGGCGCTCGCCGACGCGTCGTCCATGCTGGCCTACGAGGCGCTGCGCGACGTCCCGGTGCACGAGGTCGAGGTGCAGACGCCGCTGGAGCGCACGAGCGGCAGCATGCCCGCGCCGGTCATCGTCATCGCGGTCCTGCGCGCGGGCCTCGGCATGGTCGACGGCTTCCTCCGCTTCGTCCCCGACGCCGCGGTCGGCCACCTCGGCATGCGCCGCAACGAGGTGACGCTGCAGCCCGAGGACTACTACGAGTCGCTGCCGGAGGGCATCGAGCGCTCCACCGTCTTCGTCGTCGACCCGATGCTCGCCACGGGCGGCAGCGCGACGGCCGCGCTGAGCCGCATGCGCCTCGCCGGCGCCAAGGACCTGCGCCTCGTCTGCCTGGTCGCCGCGCCCGAGGGCGTCGCGTTCGTGCAGGCAGCCCATCCCGACGTGCCGATCCTCGCCGCGGTCCAGGACCGCGACCTCGACGAGCGCGGCTACATCCGTCCGGGGCTCGGGGACGCCGGCGACCGGCTGTTCGGCACCGACTAGGGCCCCCGTGAGCACCGACGACGACGCCTCCCCCACGGCCCTGCCGCTCTCGGGCGAGCACGCGACCACGCAGCTGCCCAAGGGACGCCACGGCCTGTCGCGCGCGTTCATCGCCTCCAACCAGCGCGAGCGGCTGCTGGACGCGATGGCCAACGTCGTGGCGACCAAGGGCTACGCGGCCACGCGGGTCGTGGACGTCACGAACTACGCGGGCGTCTCGCGCAAGACCTTCTACGAGCTGTTCACCGACAAGGAGGACTGCTTCCTCGCCGCCTACGACGCCATCACCGCGCTGCTGATGGACCGCATGGCGCGCGGGCTGGAGTCGGTCACCGAGGACACGTGGGAGGCGAAGGTCAGCGCGCTGCTGGGCGGGTTCCTGCGCTTCCTGGCCTCCGAGCCGGCGTTCGCGCGCATGTGCATCGTCGAGGTGCTGGCCGCGGGGCCGGCCGGCCTGGCCCGCCGCGACGCAGCGATCCAGGCGTTCTACCCGGTGGTCGACCAGCTGCCGCGGGCCCAGCCCGGCGCCGACGAGCGGCTCTCGCCGATGACGCCGCAGTTCGTCACCGGCGGGATCTTCGAGGTCGTCTACGCCGCGATCCGCCGCGGCGAGATCGCGACGCTGCCCGACCTCGAGGAGGACCTCATGCACCTGGCGTTCCGGGCCTACCTGTACGGCAAGGAGTGGGCCGGCGTCAGCCGCCGCCGGCCCGCGGGCTGATCAGTCGTCGTCGGCGCTGCGGTACGGCCCGGGCTTGGGTCGCGGGTGGCCGCCGGGGAAGGCGAGCCGGGCGATCGTGCGCATGACGCTGCCCCACTGCTTCCCGAGCCGCCCCGAGTTGTAGGGCAGCTCGTAGCGCTCGCACAGCGCCTTGACCCGCGGCGCGATCTCCGAGTAGCGCGAGCTCGGCATGTCGGGGTAGAGGTGGTGCTCGACCTGGTAGCCGAGGTTGCCGCTGAGCACGTGGAACAGCGCGCTGCCCTCGATGTTGGCGGCGCCGAGGAGCTGGCGGACGTAGAAGCCGCCGCGCGTCTCGTCCTCGGTCTCCTCCTTGCTGAAGGTGTAGGTCTGGTCGGGGAAGTGCCCGCAGAAGATGATCGCGTGGGCCCAGACGTTGCGGATCACGTTGGCGGTGAAGTTGGCCTTGACGGTGCTCTTGAAGCCCTTGCGCCCGCTCAGCGCCGGGAACGCCAGGTAGTCCTTGACGATCTGCGTGCGCGCCTTGACGCCCATGCCCTTGAGCTCCTTCTTGACCTGGCTCATGGGCTTCTCGCCGCGGCGGATCGCCTCGAAGTCGAGGTCGTGGAACGCGACGCCCCACTCGAAGAACGCCATCAGCACCAGGTTGTAGAGCGGCTGGGCGAGGTAGACCGGGTGCCACTTCTGATTGGGGTCGATCCGCATGATCTCGTAGCCGAGATCGCGGTCCTTGCCGCGGATGTTGGTGTAGGTGTGGTGCACGAAGTTGTGGGAGTGCTTCCAGGCCTCGGCCGTCGACGCGGAGTCCCAGTCCCACGTCGAGGAGTGGATCTGGGGATCGTTCATCCAGTCCCACTGGCCGTGCATCACGTTGTGGCCGATCTCCATGTTCTCCAGGATCTTGGCCAGCGAGAGCGCGGCGGTGCCGGCGATCCAGGCCGGCCGGTGGCGCGAGAACAGGAGCATCACGCGGGCGCCGACGACCAGCCGGCGGTGCAGGTCGATCATCGAGCGGATGTAGCGGGCGTCGCGGTCGCCGAGCTCGGCGAAGACCTCGTCGTGGATGGCGGCGAACTCGCGGCCGAGCTCCTCGATCTGCTCGTCGGTCAGCCGCGCGAGCGGGCTCTGCGGCTCGTGTGCTGCGTGGTCGGCGGTGGATGGCGTGGCGGTGGTCGTGGCCATGGTGGGTCCTCGCTTCGGGGTCTCAGAGGTCGATCTCGACGGGGCCTTCGGCGGCGTTGACGCAGGTGCGGACGGTCTCCCCCGCGCGCCCGGAGATCTCGCCGGTGCGCAGGTCGCGGACCTGGCCGGAGCACAGCCGGCCGGCGCAGGTGTGGCAGATGCCCATGCGGCAGCCGAACGGCAGCTCGGCGCCGGCCTCCTCGCCGGCGACGAGGATCGGCGTGCCGCCGTCGCAGTCGGCCTCGACGCCGCTGCGCGCGAACCGCACGCTGCCGCCCGCGCCGTCGCCGGCGCCGCCGCCGATGACGGGCTGGAAGCGCTCCATGTGCAGCCGCTCGGTGAGGCCCTCGGCCTCCCAGTGGTCGCTGAGCGCGTCGAGCAGCGCGGCGGGCCCGCAGGCGAACGTCTCGCGCTCGCGCCAGTCGGGGCAGAGCGCGTCGAGGTGCTCGGCGGCGACGAAGCGCCCCTGCTCGCCGGTGAGGCGCACGTGCAGGGTGAAGCCGGGGTGGCGCTCGGCCAGCGCGCGCAGGCGCGGGCCGAAGATGACGTCGTCGGCGCTGCGGGCCGAGTGGACGTGCACGACGTCGTCCATCGCGCGGCGGCGGTCCAAGGCCCGGAGCATGCTCATGACCGGCGTGATGCCGCTGCCGGCGCTGACGAACAGCAGCCGGCGCGGGAGCGGGTCGGGGAGCGTGAACGTGCCCTCGACGCCGCCGAGCCGCACGATCGCTCCGGGGCGCGCGTGGCGCACCAGGAACGGCGACACCGCGCCGGTCTCCTGCAGCTTGGGCGTGATGCTGATCTGGCCGTCGGGTCGCCCCGGGTCGGAGGTCAGCGAGTACGCGCGCCAGTGGTGCTTGCCGTCGACCTGCACGCCGATGCGCAGGTACTGCCCGGGCTCGTGGCCGGTCCACTCCCAGCCCGGCTTGATGTGCAGCGTGACCGCGTCGCCCGTCTCGGGCTCGATGCGCTCCACCCGTCCGCGCAGCTCCTGCGTCGACCACAGCGGGTTGACGAGCTCGAGGTAGTCGTCGGGCAGCAGCGGCGTGAAGAACGACCGCAGCCCGCGCAGGACGCGCAGCCGCCAGGCGGGGACCTTCGGACGAGCACCGGTCTCAGCCATCGATGAACATGGGCGTACCCGATGCACCGGGAAGCTGACCCCGATCGGTGTCAGATCACGGATCCAGGTGCGGCTTGGCCAGCGCCATCAGCAGCGCGTCGTTGGCGCCCTCGCCGATCTGGGTCTGCGGCGCGTCGCGGCGCAGGCGCGCCAGCTCGTCGCCGGCGGCGAACGACCGGCTCGCGGCCAGGCGCGCCGCGCGGTCCACGGCCCACACCGCGGTGTCGGAGGCGACGACCTTGGCGGCGGTCGAGAGCTCGCGTGCCGTGCCGGCGCGGGCGTCCACGGCCGCGGCGGCCTGGTCGACGAGCGCGGCGACCGCAGCGCGGCGGGCGACCAGCTCCCCCACGCGCAGCTGGGCGTGCGTGTGGTCGCCGAGGACGCCGTCGCCGATCGCGCGGCCGGTCGACTCGTCCAGCGCGCAGGCCAGCGCGCGGTCGACGATGCCCAGTGCGCGGCACGCGACGTTGACGCGGCCGACGTCCAGCACGTCGAGCATCTGGCGCGCGCCGGCGCCGAGCCCGTCCTCGTCGCCGCCCAGGACCTCGGCGCCGGGCGCCGCGTGCGCGGTGAAACGATAGGCCGCCGACTCGACGCCGCGGTAGCCGAGCTTGTCGATCTCCTCCAGCGTCCAGGACGCCGAGCCGCGCCCGGCGGCCGGCAGGATCACGCACGACGGCTTCTGGGAGCCCTCGACCTCGGCCATCAGGAAGATCACGTCGCTGGAGACGCCGCCGGCCACCCAGCGCTTGTCGCCGTCGAGGATCAGGCCGCCACCCTGGCGGCGCCGCGCGGTCGTCTCCAGCCGGCCCAGGTCGCTGCCGGCCTGCGGCTCGGTGATCGAGAACGAGGCGAGCAGCTCGCCGCGCGCGATGCCGGGCAGCCACCGCTCGCGCTGGGCCTCGGTGCCGTGGCGGACCAGGAGCGCGACCGCCAGGCCCGTCGGGTTGACGGCGCCCGTCAGCGAGATCCAGCCCTGCGACAGCGCCCGCCAGGCGGGCACGAGGTCGGCGACGCCCAGGCCCGCGCCGCCGTAGCCGGCCGGCACCAGCGCGCCGGTCAGGCCGAGCGCGACGAGCCGCTGCAGGACGGCGGCGGGCAGCTCGTCCTGCGCGTCCCACGTCGCGACCTGCGGGAGCACGGTGTCGTCGACGAAGGCGGCGACCGCGTCGTGCAGCGTGGACGGGTCGGCCGGAGCATGAGCGAGCGCCATGGCCTCGGCCGTACCCGCCCGGCGGGGACATCTAGAGCGTCATGTGCAGGCGCACCGTCAGCCCGGGCGTGCCGGAGCGCAGCTCGACGAGGTCGCAGAGCTGGTTCATCATCCACAGCCCGCGGCCGCCGAGCTGGGCCGGCGCGGGCGCGCGCCGTCCCGCCAGCGGGTCGGCCAGGTGCCCGTCGTCGGCGACCTCGCAGACGAGGCCCTCGGCGTCGTGCCACATCCGCAGCGTCCCGCTCCCGCCGCCATGCAGCAGGGTGTTGGCCGCCGCCTCGTTGACCGCCAGCAGCAGGGCGTCGAGCCGCTCGCCGTCCAGCCCGGTCTCGGCCGCCCAGTCGCGGACGACCCGCCGCAGGCCGAACAGGTCGTGGTCGATCTCGCGCTCCACCGCGTCGGCCGGCACGGGATCCAGCGGATGTGCCCCCGCCTGGGCGACCGTGCACGGATCGCCGTACAGCACGCTGTCCCAGCGGCGCCCGGAGGCGTGGAGCACCGGGTGCGTGCGCTGCGCGCCGACCAGCACGGCCGCATCGAGGCCGCCGACGTCGTAGGGACAGAGGATCGACACGGGCGCGTCGCCGAAGGCGAGGTTCAGCAGCGCCTCGTGGCGCTCGCCCTCCACGTTCTCGCACGAGCGCCGGCCCGGCCAGACGGGCTCCCCGACCCAGCGCAGGCGCCGCCCGGGGTTGGTGTCCAGCGCGAGCTGCAGCGCCGGGATGATGCGCGCGGGGTTGCGCCCGAGCTCCTCCATGTCGACGAACGAGAGCTGCTCGGTCGCGCCGCCGAGCGCCTCGCGCAGCGCGCTGAGGCGCGGCTCGGGCACGGCCACGACGACCGACTCGCCGCCGTCGAGGCCCTCGCGGACGAAGGCCGAGGTGCCCTCGAGGAACTCGTCGAGGCCCTCGTACATGAGCGCCTCGTGAGCCAGAGCGGGCATGCGCCCACCGTAGCTGCCGGAGTGGCACCCTGACCAGGTCGGTCACACAGCGTCCGTTCGCTGACCTAAGGAGCATGAAGGTCAGACGTGCGGGGTGGTGCGTGAACCCATGAGCCAGGACGAGCCGCTACTGAGCGTGACCCAGGTCGCCGACCGCGCCGGCCTCACGCTCTCGCGCGTCCGCTACTACGAGCGGGCGGGCCTGCTGCCCGCGCCGCAGTGCGCCGGCCGCCAGCGCCGCTACGGGGCGTCGGTCCTGGACCGGCTGCGCCTGATCGGCGAGGCGCAGGAGGCGGGCCTGTCGCTCACCGAGATCCACGAGCTCACCGCGCTGCGCTGCCTGACGGCGGACGGGCGCGTGCGGAGGTAGCGCGGCCGCCGCTGCTCAGCTCGTCAGCGGCGCGCCGGCCAGCGCGGCGGCGGCGCCGACGGCGCCCGCCCCCACGAGCGTCGGCACCACGCCGCGGCGCAGGAGCAGCAGGGCCACGGCGGCGGCCGCGAGCACCGCGAGCTGCCAGGCCTCGTCGAGGGCGAGCGCGAGCGGGATCGCCGACCCGAGGATCGCGCCCAGGGCCGCGGGCGCGGCGCCGTCGATGAAGGCGCGGGCGTTGCGGTCGGCCAGCAGCGCGTGGAAGCGGTCGGCGCCGACGACCACCAGCAGGAACGAGGGCGAGAACGCCACGGCGGCGGCCAGCAGCGCGCCGCCGACGCCCGCCGCGGCGTAGCCCACGACCGCGACCGTGAGCACCACCGGCCCCGGGGTCACCTGGCCGAGCGCGACGGCGTTGAGGAACTGCCCGTCGGTCATCCAGTGGTTGACCGACACCGCGTCGGACTGCATCAGCGGGATGATCACGAAGCCGCCGCCGTAGGACAGCGCACCGACCTTCAGCGCCGTCCACGCGAGCGCGCCGAGGCCGCCGGCCGACGCCGCCGCG
>JAOPZP010000048.1 GCA_025964055.1 Conexibacter sp. | reverse complement strand
CCCAGGCGCACCACCAGGTAGGCCAGCACCCCCGCGCCGGCCAGCCGCCGGACCGCGTTGACGCCCTGCGTCAGCTCCAGGCCCGCCCAGGCCGCCAGGCCCGCGTAGAACACCACCCGCGCCGCGTCGTGGGCGCCGCCGTGCAGGGCGCGCCCGGCCACGGAGCCTGCGAGCGCCACCAGCAGCGGCGCGTTCGGGAACTGCACCAGCGGATACCGCGCCGGCCAGCCGTGCTGTCCCCGGCGCCAGAGGTCGAGGATGGCGGGCACGTGCGTGAGCGTACGCCTTGCCCCCACGCAAAGCCGGAGCGGCGGGCGAAGGGCCCGCCGCCCCGGAGCTTGGTGTCCGCGCCGCGCCGCTGGCCTACTCGTAGGCCAGCGACTCGAGCACGTTCAGGCGGGAGGCCCGGCGGGCCGGGAGGATCGCGGCGAACACGCCGGCGATCGCCGCGCCGACGAGCAGCAGGATCAGCGTGATCACCGGGATCGACAGCGAGAAGTCGTCGATCGCGCGGGTCACCAGCACCGACAGCACGATGCCGAGCACGAGGCCGATCACCGCGCCGATCTGCGCCGTGATGATCGCCTCATAGCGGATCATGCGCCGGACTTGCCGGCGCGACATGCCGATCGCTCGCAGCAGCCCGAGCTCGCGCGTCCGCTCCGAGATCGAGAGCACCAGCGTGTTCACGATCCCGAACAGCGACACGATGATCGCCATCGCCAGCAGCGCGTAGATGAGCAGGAGGACCTGGTCGATCTGCTTGGCCTGCGAGTCGATGAACTGCTGGTTGGTCAGCGCCTCGGCCTCCGGGAAGCGGGCGTTGAGCAGCTGGTCGATCGCCGCCTTGACCGCCGGCGCGGGCCGCGACCCGTCGTAGCCGACGAGGACGAACCCGTCCTTGCGGAACCCGAAGTCGCGTTCGAGCACGCCGTTGGCGACCGTCAGGTCCCCGGTCAGCCCGCCCTTGTCGTAGGAGATCCCGATCACCTTCAACGGCAGCTTGGGCGTCGTGCTCGTCTTCAGCGTCAGCGTGTCGCCGACCTTGGTCCCGTGGTCCTGGGCGTACTTCTTGCCGACGATCACCGCGCCGGGGCCGAGCTGCTGCAGCGTCGCGTCGCTGCCCTGCCTCCAGCCCTGGTGGTAGAGGCTCGCGAACGTCCGCTGGTCGATGCCGGTGACGGCCTGCTTCTTGCCCTTGATCTTGGCCACGCCGAAGCGCACCGCCGCGACGTCCTTGACGCCCGGCACGTGCGCGACCGTGCGCGCGGCCTGCGGCGTGAACGAGCCGAAGCCGTCGGTGTTCTGCAGCACGGCCTGCGCCTTGGAGCCGTTGGTCACCGCGTCCTTGAACGTGGTCTTGGCCCCCGCCGCGAACACCGACGCGAACGTCACGAGCGCGACGCCGACCATCAGCGCAGCGGCGGTGACCGCCGTGCGGCCGGGCTGGCGCACCGTGTTCTCGCGGGCGATCCGGCCCGTGATCCCGCGCAGGCGCTCGAACGGCGCGCCCACGGCGCCCGCGATCGGGCCGACCAGGCGCGGGCTCAGGAACGCCACGCCCAGGAAGGTCGCCACGGCGCCGAGGCCCATGAGCGACAGCGCCTGGTTGGGCTTCATCGAGCCGAACAGGCCGAGCGCCATGAGCGCCAGGCCACCGACGGTGAGCACGCTGGCCACCGGCGTCGCCCAGCGCGAGCGCTTCTGCTCGCTGCTGAGCCCCTCGCGCAGCGCCGCCAGCGGCGGGACCCGCGTCGCCCGGATGGCCGGGACGATGGTCGACAGCAGCGTCACGACGGTGCCGACCAGCAGCGAGACCACGACGGTGCGGGTCTCGATGACCGTGCCGGTCGACGGCAGGTCGGCGCCGAAGGCCTTGAACAGCGCCCGCAGCCCGCTCGCGACCAGGATGCCGAGCCCGAGCCCCGCCGCCGAGCCGAGCAGGCCGATCGTCAGGCCCTCGGCCAGCACGGACCGCAGGACCTGCTTGCGCTTGGCGCCGAGGACGCGCAGAAGCGCGAACTCGCGGGTGCGCTGGGCGACCGTGATCGAGAACGTGTTGAAGATCAGGAACGCGCCCACGAACAGCGAGATCCCGGCGAACGCCAGCAGCGCGGTGCGCAGGACGTCGAGGAACCCGCTGTTGATGTCCTTGGTCTGCTTGTCGGCCTGCTGCTGGCCGGTGCGGACGTCGACGCCCTGGGGCACGACCTTGGCGATCCGGTCGCGCAGCTGCTGCGGGGTCGTTCCCGGCGCGCCGGCGACCTCGATCTCGTCGAACGAGTTGCCGTGGCCCGTCATGCGCTGGGCCTCGGGCAGGGTCATCACCGCGATGACCCCGCCGCCGAAGGAGTCGACGCCGGAGATCGTGACGATGCCCGCGATGGTGTAGAGCTTCTTCGCCGCCTCGTCGGCGACCTGGATCTTGTCGCCGAGCTTGAAGCCGTTGCTCTTGGCGGTGCCCTTGGGGATGGCGATCTCGTCGGCCGTACGCGGCAGGTGGCCTTGGGTCGGCGCGAAGGACTCGAAGCGCTGCACGTCGTGCGTGCCGGCGATCGCGTTGAAGCCATGGCCCTTGAGCTTGGAGCCGTCGGCCTTGCGGAAGGAGCCGCCCGAGCTGAAGACCGCGCCCTCCGCCTGCTGGACGCCCGGCACCTGCTTGACGCGGTTCAGGACCGACGCCGGGATCGGCGGCGGGTTCTGGTCGCCGGCGAGGTCGTTGTTGGGCGAGAGCGCGACGTCGGTGCCCTTGTTGGACTGGACGAAGATGTTCTGGAACGACTTGTTGATGGTGTCGGTGAAGATGTAGGTGCCCGCGATGAGCGTGACCCCCAGCGCGACGGCGAGGGCGGTCAGGGCGAGGCGGAGCTTGCGGGCGAGCAGCCCGCGGACGGCGATCTTGGCCATGGTGGGAAGGGCTCCGGAGGTCCTAGGCGACCGCGGGCGTGGGCGCGCGGTCCTGGGCACGGTCTTCGACGACCTGGCCGTCGCGCAGCACGAGCAGCCGGTCGGCGTAGGCGGCGGCGTCCTCGTCGTGCGTGACCATGATGATCGTCTGGCCGAACTCGTCGACCGAGCGCCGCAGCAGCTGCAGGATCTCGGTCGAGGCGTGGGAGTCGAGGTTGCCGGTCGGCTCGTCGGCGAAGACGACGGCCGGGCGGCTGGCGAGCGC
>JAOPZP010000037.1 GCA_025964055.1 Conexibacter sp. | reverse complement strand
CCGCGCTTCGGGCCGGCTGTCGCGCTGTCCCTGTCGGTTCTCAACAGTATCAGCCGAAACTAGCCTGAACGGACGTCGTCTGTCAACTCCTGACCGAATCTGTCCCCGTACGGTCGCGGCAGACGTGCCCGATCAGGAAGAGATCCGTCGCCGCATCCGTGCGGCCATGGCGCTGGCCGACATCCGCAGCTGGGACGATCTCGCCGCGCGGACGCCGATGAGCCGCTCCACCCTGAAGGACCTCGGGACCGTCCGCGGGCGCGCCGACGAGTCGCACCTGCGCGTGATCGCCGCCGCCTGCGGGCTGCCCTACGCGTGGTTCACGGTCAGCGACGTCAGCCGCGCGGTGCTGCGCGAGGACGAGGACCCGTCGTTCGCCGAGCGCCTCGAGGCGCTGGAGCGCACGGTCGCGGCCCTCGTCCGTCGCGAAGGGTCGATCAGCGCCGGCCCGGGGGCCGGACGGGCCGAAGATGGCCCGCCCCCAGCTCCTCCAGGCGCGCTCGGCCGTCGGCTGCAAGAGCGTGCGCCCAGTCCTGGAAGTCCCGGGCGATCTGGCTCCTCCCCGGGGCCGGGCTCTCCGCCAGGTAGCGGCGGATGAGGACGCCGATGGCGTACTCCGTCTGGGCCTCCCACACCGCGACGGCGTCGGCCGGGCCGCCATCGCGACCCGCCCCAGCCGGCTGCGCAACGCCGTCGTCGCTCATTGCGAGGTGCCGCGCTCAGCCCTCGCCGCGCCGTGCGGCCCCGGCCACGATGCCCTGCACCTGCGGCCGCAGCTTGTCGAGCACCGACCGCAGCTCCTTGCGGGCTCGGTCGTCGAGCTCGGTCGGCCGGGGGTAGCCCCCGTCGGGCGCCGGGACCGTCAGCGCGCCACACAGCCCGAGCAGCGTCCCGACGGGATCGGTCAGCTGGGTGTCGGCCTCGTTGGGCACCAGCGCGTAGAAGTGCTCGACCGCGCCGCGGACGCGGCCCTCGTCGGCGAGCTCGACGACGCCGGCGCCCACGAGCGTGCGCACGTGGTAGGCGACCGAGCCGAGCGTCGCGCCGGTGACGCGGGCCAGGCGCGTGGGGCTGATGGGACGGCCGTAGCTGCGCATCACGTCGATGATCTGGTCGCGGGCCGGGTGCGGCCTGAGCGTCTTGCGCCGTTCCTGTTGCTGCTTGCGGGTGGTGGTGGTGGTCATCCGGGGCTGATCTCCGATCGCGGGTGGGTCCGATGAACGGCGGCGTACCGTACTCCGCGAAGCACCACTGTGCAACTGTTGCTGCACAGTGATGGTCGTAGATCGATCAGTCCCGGCGCTCGTGCGCCGACGCCCCGCGGCGTGCGCCGTGCTATGTTCGATGTTGCTCGAACTTCACGACCTGGGAGCTGGATCATGAGCGGTGACGTGTGGGCGGACGGGGCGACGGCCAAGGCGCAGCTGGGACGCGTCGGCGTCTGGCTCGGCCCCCTCGGGCAGGTGGCCTGGGCGGACGCGCGCGGCGTCGCGCAGCGCATCGAGGAGCTCGGCTACGGGGCGCTCTGGATCAGCGAGACGCCCAGCGCCAAGGAGGCGTTCGCCCACGCCGGGCTCCTGCTCGGCGCGACCGAGCGCCTGTCGGTGGGCACCGGCATCGCCAACATCTGGGCGCGCGACGCCACGGCGATGCGCAACGCCGCGCTGGCGCTGGCCGACGCCCATCCCGGCCGCTTCACCGCCGGCATCGGCGTCTCGCACCGGCCCGCGGTGGCGATGCGGGGCCATGACTACGCCAAGCCGCTGACGGCGATGCGCGCCTACCTCGACGGGATCGACGCGACCCCGTGGGCCGGCCCGGTGCCGGCCGAGCCCGTGCCGCTGGTCCTGGCGGCCCTGCGCCCGCGCATGCTGGAGCTGGCGCGCGACCGCACCGCCGGGGCGCACCCGTACTTCGTGCCGGCCGAGCACACGGCACGTGCCCGCGCGGCGCTGGGCGGGGAGCCGCTGCTGGCGCCCGAGGTCGCCGTCGTGCTGGAGGCCGACCCGTCGGTCGCTCGGGCGCGGGCCCGCCGCTACGCCAAGCTGTACCTGGCCCTTCCCAACTACACCAACAACCTTCGGGACCTCGGCTACACCGACGAGGACCTCGCCGGCGACGGCAGCGACCGCCTCATCGACGCGGTGATCCCGTGGGGCGACGAAGCGACGATCGCCCGGCGCGTCGCCGAGCACCACGAGGCCGGCGCCGACCACGTGTGCGTGCAACCGGTCGGGACCGACGTCGCCGGCGCCCTGCGCGAGCTGGAGCGGCTGGCGCCGGCGCTGCTGGGCTGATCGGGGCGGCGTTCAGGGCGTCGCCAGGATGCCCGCGAGGACGTCCAGCGCCCGCTCGCGGTGGGCGCGCAGCTCGGCCACGAGCGCGTCGGCGTCCCTGCGCTCGATCGCCGCGACGATGCGCTCGTGGGCGTCGATCGCGGCGCGGCGCTCCCGAGGCGAGTTGTAGTACATCGCGCGGTAGGCCTCGGTGGAGTCCCACAGGAGCCGGATGACGCGCATCGCGTGGACCTGCTCGGGCGACTCCAGGATGGCGAAGTGGAAGCGCCGGTTGGCCTCCAGCTCGCCGGCGACGTCGCCGGCCTCCGCGGCGGCGACGCAGTCGCGCGCGGCCAGCGCGATCCGCTGCAGCGCGTCGTCGTCGAGCGTCGGCAGGGAGCGCCGCGCCGCGCGCTCCTCCAGCACGTCGCGCAGCTCGTAGATCTCGGTCAGGTCGGCCATGCGCAGCTCGGTGACGAAGTAGCCGCGCCGCGGGAAGTAGGTCACCTGGCCCTCCTGCTCCAGGACGCGCAACGCCTCGCGCACGGGGGCGACGCTGACGCCCAGGCCCTGGGCGACCTCCTCCTGCGCGACGCGCTGACCCGGGCGCAGGGTGCCCGCGACGATCGCGCGGCGCAGGCCGTCGAGCGCGTGCTGCTGCGTGGTCTGCGGCCCCGGCCCCGGCGCCGTCGCCGCGCCGCTCATCGGAAGGCCTGGATCCCCGTGAGCGCGCCCCCGACGACGAGCGCGTGGATGTCGGCCGTGCCCTCGTAGGTCACGACCGACTCCAGGTTGTTCATGTGGCGGATGACGGGGTACTCGAGCGTGACGCCGTTGGCGCCGAGCACCTGCCGCGCGGTGCGGGCGACCTCCAGCGCGGCGTTGACGTTGCCCAGCTTGCCCATCGAGACGTGCTCGGGGCGCAGCGTCCCGGCGTCCTTCATGCGGCCCAGGTGCAGCGCCAGCAGCGCGGCGCGGTTGACCTCGAGCGCCATGAAGGCGAGCTTCTGCTGCTGGATCTGGGTCCCGGCGATCGGCTTGCCGAAGGCGAGGCGCTCACCGGCGTAGTCCAGCGCCGACTCGAAGCAGGCGCGCGCGGCGCCCACCGCGCCGAAGACGATCCCGAAGCGCGCCTCGTTCAGGCAGGAGAGCGGGCCGCGCAGCGAGGTGGCCTCGGGCAGCATCGCCGCGGCGGGCAGGCGGACGTCGTCGAGCAGCAGCTCCGAGGTGACCGACGCGCGCAGCGACAGCTTCTTGTGGATGTCCTGGGTCGTGAAGCCCCGGGTGCCGCGCGGGACCAGGAAGCCGCGGACGCCCTCGTCGGTGGCGGCCCAGACCACGGCGACCTCCGCGACCGAGCCGTTGGTGATCCACATCTTCTGCCCGTGCAGGATCCAGTCGTCACCGTCGCGGCGCGCGCGGGTGCGCATCGCGCCGGGATCCGAGCCGGCGTCGGGCTCGGTCAGCCCGAAGCAGCCGATCGCCTCGCCGGCCGCCATCCGCGGCAGCCACTGCTGCTTCTGCTCCTCGCTGCCCCAGCGCCAGATCGCGTACATCGCCAGCGAGCCCTGGACCGAGACGAGGCTGCGGACGCCGCTGTCGCCGGCCTCGAGCTCGAGGCAGGCCAGGCCGTAGGCGGTGGCCGAGGCGCCCGCGCAGCCGTAGCCGGTGAGGTGCATGCCGAGGACGCCGAGCTTGCCCAGGGCGGGCGCGAGCTCGTGCACGGGGACCTCGCCGGCCTCGAACCAGTCGCCGACCTCCGGGACGATCCGGTCGGCGACGAACGCGCGCACCGTGTCGCGGATGTCGCGCTCCTCGTCGCCGAGGAGGGCGTCGAGCCCGAGGAAGTCCTTGGGGCGGATGGTCTGGGACATGGTGGCCGGCGCGGCGGTCATGGGCGCTCTCCTGCTGGTTGACCGGTGGATCTTCGAATATCTAGGATCGTCGCACATGACCGCCGCGCTCGACAACCTCAAGATCCTCGACTTCTCCCGCGTCCTGGCGGGGCCGTTCGCCACCATGATGCTCGCCGACCTCGGCGCGACGGTGACCAAGGTCGAGCGGCCGGGGATCGGCGACGACACGCGGGCGTGGGGGCCGCCGTTCGACGCCGACGGCGTCTCGACCTACTTCGATGCGGTCAACCGCAACAAGGACGTGGTCGTCCTGGACCTCGGCGCGCCGGCGGACCGCGCGCGGGCGCGAGCTCTGGCGCTGGAGGCCGACGTCGTCGTGGAGAACTTCCGGCCGGGGGTCATGGATCGCCTGGGCCTGTCGGACGCGCAGCTGCGCCCTGAGCATCCGGCGCTCGTCACCTGCTCGATCACCGGGTTCGGCGCCGGGGCGGGCGCCGAGCTGCCCGGCTACGACCTGCTGATCCAGGCGCTCGGCGGGCTCATGAGCGTCACGGGCATGGCTGAGGGCCAGCCGCAGAAGGTCGGGGTCGCGCTGGTCGACGTGCTGGCCGGGCTCTTCGCGACGGTCGGGATCCTCGCCGCGCTGCGCCACCGCGAGCGCACCGGCGAGGGCCAGCGCGTCGAGGTCGACCTGCTCACCTCGCTGCTGGCGGCGCTGGTCAACCAGGGCTCGTCCTATACCGCCGGCGGCGTGGTGCCGCAGCGGATGGGCAACGCGCATCCGAGCATCGCGCCCTACGAGCTGCTGGCCACCGGCGACGGCGAGCTCGTCCTGGCGGTCGGCAACGACCGCCAGTTCGCGGCGCTGTGCGAGGTCGTCGGCGCGCCGGAGCTCGCGACCGATCCGCGCTTCGCGGCCAACGGCGACCGCGTGGCGCACCGGGTGGCGCTGCGAGCGGCGCTGGAGGAGCGGCTGGCGGCGCGACCCGCCGCCGAGTGGGCCCCGGCGCTGACCGCCGCCCGCGTGCCGGCCGGCCTCGTCAACGACGTCGCCGGCGCGTTCGCCCTGGCCTCCTCCCTGGGCCTCGAGCCGATCGTCACCCTCCCCCGCACCGACGGCTCCCCCATCGCGGTGACCCGCAACCCGATCAGCCTGTCGGCCACCCCACCGACCTACCGCACCGCCCCACCCCGCCTCCCTTGAGGGTCAGACCTCGAAATGGCGACAGTCCCCACGGCTCCCTCAAATGGGGACAGTCCCCAACGCTCCCTCAAAGGGGGACAGTCCCCACGGCTCCATCGAATGGGGACAGTCCCCACGGCTCCGTCCCCACGGCTCCCTCAAATGGGGACAGTCCCCACGGCTCCCTCAAATGGGGACAGTCCCCACGGCTCCCTCAAATGGGGACAGTCCCCACG